>JBDTUW010000382.1:0-5054 GCA_040007555.1 Acidobacteriota bacterium
GAAAACGGGTACATCTGACTTGGTTCGTTGCAGGAACCCATCCTGATTTCGGATCGAATCCTTCTCGGCCTGCGCGCGCAGCTTGGCGATCTCTTCCTTGCTAAGTGTCGGGCGAGCGCGCTGAGGCTGCGGCGGCACGACAAACGCGATGATGTGATGCACGATCTTGCGGTTGCCTGGGCGCGCCTCGGCTGCCTGCACAAAGACATCTTCCTTGAAGTTCGTATCGACCTGGAAGTATTGATACTCGTCAGCTCCAGCGGCGTCCAGAGTGTACGCTTCCGGCATCGGAATAATGAGGTCAGGTTTGCCGATGGTCCATCCATCAACGAACTTCGGAGCGGCTGGCATATCCTTAGGATTGCCTTCTTTTGCGCCAGTATCAGCCCATGCAACGATCGTATCAATTTGCGCTTGTGACAGGCGACGATCATTGGCAAATTCGTGATGCTTCGGATCCGCATGCCACGGGGGCATCTCGCGATTCACCACCTTTTCGCGTATCGACTTTGCCCAGGGGCGCGCTTCCTGGTAGGTGAGGAGCGAAAATGGCGCTGCCTCGCCTGTGCGATGACACTCGACGCAGCTATTAAAGAAAATTGGCGCGACCTCCTTTGAGAAGGTCGGGCTGGCTGGCACCTTTGCTTGATTGTTGGCGCTGCCACTCGGCAGCACAAAAAGCGCGGCCGCCGCAAGGATCATAAGAGCTGTTGAAGTAGAGCTGAGCCTCTTCATCACTTGTGCCTCCTGAAAGACAACAAAACCCATCACTCCCGGGGTGATGGTGGCACTCTATTGGTGCCTCGGTTGTTTCCTTGACCGTATACAGAGTGTCATTTCAGGGGGTGCGAAGTCGTTCGCGCGGGACGGCCAGACCGCGGCGATTGCCCTCGCACCCCGTGCTGGGTTCTAGTTACTGACGCTGCCAGTGGCAACATCCTTGACTCGTTTCCCTCGCATAGTCCGGCCCCCCATATCGAGAATCGCCTCGCTCACCGCGCCGCCATCAGCACGAACAAAGGTGACCACCGAATCCATTTCGCGGATATAGAAGGTCGTTTCCGATTCCGGAAGAAGTTCTACCTTTGGCTGAGTAGCTACCTGACCGAAGAGCTTACCACTCACACTGGTGACGGTCATGGCGATTCCAGGGCCTACCTCATAGCGGCCAACGTAGGAATCGAGGACCTTCGAGTCAACCTTGGCGAGTGGCGGACGTTCGACGCCATAGTCCATGAAGCCGAGCATCATCTCGTCGTAGGTGGGTTCACCGTAGCGCACTGCCTTCGTTGGGTCAGGGTTGTACTTATTTTTGGTTGAGTTGTCGAAGTACGCGGTGACCATGATCCGCGTGCCCTTTGGCAGCAGTTTTGGCTCTTTGAGCAGATAGTTTGTCTGCCACGCGAAGCTATAAGCTGGAACGTTGATGAGCACTTCCGATTTGCCGTCGGGATAGACGGCCTTGTACTCCATCGACTTACCACGAAGGTGCATATGCGGCATGAGCGCATAGATTCTCGTATCGTCGCGGAGGGTCAAGCAACCGGTCACCTTGTGATTCTCAGCCCCGGGCGGAATCTTGAAAAGCATATTGCCGACGGAGCGCGTGGCGACGAGTTTCTTTGGCGGCTCCTTTGAGAAGATCAGGCCGACGGCTGAGCGATCCTTCTGTACGGTACCGGCAATCTTGGAGTAGTGAATCTGAAAACGAATGGTTGAGCCTGCGGGAATACGCTTGCCGATGCCGGGCTCCCAGATGTCCGGGTTATGTCCTGGCGCGTAGCCGGTCAGGATATTCTCGTTTTGGCCACCGCCTCGGCGCGCATTTTCCGGTGCGCATGAGTCATCGACGACCGGTTGATCGTCCTTAATCCTCATGAGGAAGCCATCACGATAGAAGGGGGAGTTGCGAAGTTGCATCTCCATCGCCTTGTCGCGCTGCTCCTTTGTCATCTTCGCGGTGTTTGGAGCACCTGGAGGTACGATGAAGGCGATAATGTGGTGGACTACTTTGCGGTTACTGGGACGGGCTTCGGCTGCCTGGACATACCTGTCCTCCGTAAAGTTGGTGGCGACGTCGAAGTACTGGTACTCATCGGGTCCGGAGGCTTCGATGGTGTACTCTTCGGCAACCTCAAGGATAACGTCTGGTTTACCGATACTCCATCCCTCAGTGAACTTTGGCGCGGGCGGAAGATCCTTTGGACTGCCTTCGGGGGCACCGGCATCGGCCCAGGCGACGATCGTATCGATCTGCTGCTGGGAGAGTCGGCGGTCATTGGAGAACTGGCCAAAATGGGGGTCGGCGTGCCAGGGAGGCATTTCCCGGTTGGCAACCTTTTCGCGGATCGACTTGGCCCAGGGGCGCGAGTCCTTGTATGTGAGAACGGAGAAGGGAGCGGCCTCACCGGGGTGATGGCAGTCGGCGCACTTCTGATAGAAGATGGGTGCGACGTCCTTATTAAATGTGACGGTTTTGACGGCCGACCGTTGAATTGAGCCGCTCGCGCTGCTGCCGGTGGCAGAGAAGAGAGCGGTGACGAGCAGACAAACCCCTATGATACCTGCAGCCAGACTTCGTTTTACTGACATCGAGAATCTCCTTGAACCTATGAGAATGAATCACGGCAATTTCCGCGTAATCCTTCGGTCGCTGACGTCGAGGCACTCTGTCGATACTGCCGTTTCAACAACTTCGACAGGAAGTTCGACGGAGAGACGATAACGTGCACCCTCTCGCAAAGAGGGATTACTTGACCGGTCAGACAATATACCACAACAAATGAATGATGGCTCAGTCATTTTCATAAGAATATCGTCTAATAGAGGATACGCTCGTCGAGGCGCATACAGTTGCAGAAAGTTTTCGGGTGTCTCCGCGCCCACCATGAGGTTCCGGCAGCTCCGTATCGCTTCAGGACACTTGCCGACCCCGCTCACGCCAGACCCATCCGAACTGAGTGTTGCTTGGGCGCGCCTTCTCCTGATACTCCTCCCTCAATTCGCTCACCTTGTCGCTTGCAATTGCCTGCCTCTTCGCCTTCACATCCAGCTTATAGAGCCGCGCCGCATTGAGCCCGAATATCTTCTGCTTCATCGCCGGCGTCAGTTGCTTGTAGCCATACTTCTCCGCGACATCGGCGCGGATCTGGAATCTCCTCAGGCGTTCGATCTGCGACTGTGGACTGCCACCCCAAATCGAATCAGTACCCCAGATCAGCCGATCCTCACCTCCAGGTAGATTCAATACCTGTCCTAGCAAATGCATGGCGGGCTCGTCCGTGCCGCCGAAGCCTCCCGATAGACCCTGCCACGTACTGCCCAGCTCAAAGTAAACGTTTCTCAAATCACTTCGCTTAACCGAGGCCAGCAGTTCGGAAAACCATGGAATGTACTGCACATTCCCCGCCATCGTTTCATTACGGCGCGTCGGCGTTGGATTCCAACCCGAGTGATAAATGATGAAGTTCAGGTCCGGAAAGTCTTTGGCCGCCTTCTCAACGTCCTTTGGATGACAGAATTCCTCGTTAAAAAGTCCCAGTGGCAGCCCCTTGTGGATGCAGATATTTCGAATTCCGAGCTTCCGCGTCTTCTCCCAGAATGGATACGTCATCTTCTCATCGTCGAGCCAATATGGACCCGCGCCAACCAGCGATCCGGGGTACATCTTCCACGAGTCAACCTTGAGCGTCCGTGCCTGACGATCCATCTCCTCGAGTTCGCTCTTCCCCATGTTTGGCCGCAGCAGACCGTGGCTGAGCATTCTCCCCGTCTTTCCTGCCATTGCATTGATCGCATTCCTTGTCGCAACCATCTTGTCCGGCGGCAGAATGTTCTCTCGCCATTCAGACGTGGGCACGCCACTGATGATCGCCATGGTGGTATCGCTGTCCATGAACAGCTCTTTGATATAGTGCGCCTGGTTCAGTTGCGAGAGCGCCTCATCCGTCGACGCCGCGTTGCGACGGAAGTTGCGCAGGAACGCTGCTGCTTGCTTGCCCGCGTCGGTCGCCTCAAACCAGCGACTGTCGACATCAACGTGATGAGTTTGATTGTCGAAGATGAAATCGTTCTTGGGCCATTTCTCGGCGTAGGCTGCCGGGTCGAGAGCCTCGATCGGGTCAACCTCGTAGGTCTTGCCAAACACCTCGTTGTACGCAAGCATCGCGACCGCCAGCCCGCCGGTCGTCTCGAGAAAGCGCCGCCGGGTGAGTCCAAGCCTCGCTGCGCACCGATCCGCCATTTCTCCTATTCGTGCCTCCCATCGAAGCTGGTCCTCGGTCTGGCCGGGTGGATAAAACTCTTCGTTGGAACACACCTCCGTTGGTATTGGAGATCGCACTGCCTTGTCCTCATCAGCATCACATTGACGAATCCACATGGGTGTTTTCCTTTCGAGCGTTGCTCCTCACTAACGCCTCACTTAACGCCTCACTTAATGATTGATGCCACACTCGGATTTCATGTCGTGCCACCGACTGCGTCTATCGCCGGGTCTACCCCCTGTAAACGACTAAACTCTTCAAGCAGCTCCTGCATAATGTCCGAGAAGGTCCAGTTGGGATCCAGCGAAGGGTCGGCAGTCAGGCGCCTGTCCAGCTCTTTGTAGGCGCGTGCCCGTGCCCATGCAAAGAAGTGCGCGAGATCAAAATCTTGTTGCGGCATTGAAGCCTCGACTTCAGAAAGTCACGTTCCAGGAATGGTAACCGGCGACTATATTGTGATTCTCGAACTTTGCCATCGAGCTGTCAAGGAGGCGTTACCCGGGGGCTACGCCGTGCACCCACGCACGCCTGTCGCTTTAGCAGTAATTGCGCTCACTCCCGCATATCACCTTGGGCCCACGTGAGTAAAGTTGCGGCAATTGACTCAAGTTGCTAGGATGACTTTTCTCGAAAAATCCGCGGAAGACTATGTTCAATTATGCTGGGAGGTCACCGATGCGGGATCGCAGAAGGTATGCCATCGTCACGGCAGTCTGTTTAGTAATCGGCTTGCCAGTCCTTTTCCTGCCGCCGGCACGTGTCTCCCGAGCCGGCGCCGCTCAGCTGCGA
>JBDTUW010000383.1:0-5050 GCA_040007555.1 Acidobacteriota bacterium
TTCCAGCTGTCAGAGTGATTGGGGAATTCGGCAACAACGTTTTGAAACTCGGTAACGGCGGCGCGAAACTGGCCTTGTTTGTAAAGGGAAACTGCTTTTTCCCAGTCAAAACCACGCGCGATCGCTATGTTCGCCGCGACGAGAAGCAGGGCTATCGAGAGCACAATCGACTTCACACTCATATCGATCTCCTCATTCTATGAGGGGGTATTCGTGATTATAGATTGATTGAAGACAAAAAACGACTGGGGGGTGCCTGAAAGCAGCTTGCTGTCCCTGCTCTCCTGGCAGCCGTCCTCTGACCCGGGTCACATCCAGGAATAAGTCCCCGCCTCCAGCAGCAGCAATACGGCGATCGCGGCCAATCCGATGCATGCTCCCAGTGGTAGCTCCGTCTTCAGTCCCTTGCCGCTTCGCCGTGCCATTGCGAGTCCCATGACGAGACCAATAATCGAGGCAATTAGAAGCACCATCACCGCGCCCGGCCAACCGAAAAACGCTCCGATGGCCATCATCAGTTTGACGTCACCAAGTCCCATGCCCTCCGCTCCGCGAAGATAAAAATATCCGGCGCGAACTACCCACAAGACGCCCCCGGCGACCAATGCTCCAAGCCCTGCGTCAACCAGACGGTCGCAGGCAGCCTGATACAGGCCGGGATCCCGGTGCGAATCGAGAAACACCAGTCCCACCCAGATCACCGCAAGCACCAGGCCGAGTACTACCGTCGAGCGGATCAATCTGCCGTAACTCCGATCCTCCGCGACGCCGTCAGTCTGACCTTCCTCATCAACCCAGTCGAAGTACTTATCGAAGAGAATCACATCCAGCTGATCGAGCAACCATGGCGCGGCTGACGCCAGGAGGATCACTGCTGATCCCGTCAATGCGGTTCGCCACGCAGAAAAGCCCGGCTCAGGCGACGCGATGAGGATATCCAGGTCGGCCATCACCGGGCTGCGCGAAATGGATGCAACTGTCGCTATCACAAGCGACGGATATGTAATCCTGTCCGGCAGAATGTGGTGTCGCGCATCAATCACCGCCAATACCAGCATGACCGAGGCAAACCACATTTCAGCGAGAACCGAAGGGCCGTGGAGCCAGACGAGCAGCGAAAACAAAACCGCAGTCGTCAACTCCACCAGAGGATAGACTCCTGAGATTCGCTCTTTGCAGTATCGGCATCTCCCTCGCAGGAGCAGGAAACTAAGAATTGGGATGTTGTCCAGTGCGGCAACTGGCTTGGAGCAGGAAGGGCACGACGAGCGCGGAACAACAATCGACAGACCAAGGGGAATGCGGTGGATGACGACATTGAGAAAACTACCGATCAGCAGTCCGATGACAAACGCGATTGTCACAGTTACCGGCAACGGCACCCAGGCTTCAGCAAAAAGCATGTTTCCTCAGTCGATCCTCGAGTCACGGCATGAAACGCGCGGGGCAGGACCTTTGTCAAGGTGGGTCGCGATGGGTTAGAGTCGCGCGCTGATCGCCAAATGCTGCTGCAGATGGCATCCCAGCTTAACTTGATCCGCATTCGTCGGTCTGAGCCATCAAGGATGAAGCAACTTCGCATACTGCAGGTATGTTCGGCCGATTCAGCGGGCGGTGGTGAGCGGCATGTCAGCGATCTGACCCTCGCGCTCATCGAGCGAGGGCATCAACTGCATCTCGCTGTTCGAAGCAAGAGCCCGCTTAGGGAAATGTGTGCCGGCTACGACATACACTGGCACGAACTTCCATTGCGCAATGCCGCCGACTTTCCGAGTGCGCGGCGCCTGGCTCAACTCGCGATTGCAAATGGGATCACGACAATGCATGGCCATGTCGCGCGCGACTACCCCGTCTGTGGTCTGGCGGCGCGAATGACACGAGCAAAACTCTTCCTCACACGTCACCATTACCGCCCATTCGCCAGGAGCCTGCTCTATCAGTGGGCGATCAGTCCTGTTCAGAATCTGATCGCGGTTTCCGCAAGTGTTGCCAAGGATCTGGCTGCTTCCTTTCCGTCGCTAGCAGGCCGGATTGTGGTGATTCCCAACTGGATCGACGCGTCAAAGGTTGCCACGATTCCGCGCGAGGAATCGCGCAGGCTGCTCGGACTAAGGCGACCGCTTGCAGTGGGAATCATTGGGCAGTTAAGCAGCATCAAGCGGCAAGACCTGTTTCTGCGAGCCGCCGCGCGAGTCAAGGCCGCGGGCGGGAATGACGTCGACTTTCTGGTTGTGGGTGAGGCAACCGTCAACAACCGGCAATATCGGGAGCATCTCGAGCAGCTGGTAGCTGAGCTCGATCTTGCGAGTCAGGTGCACTTTGCGGGAAATGTTCGGGGCTTCGCCAACTATCTCCACGGACTTGATGTAGTCGTTGCGCCATCGGTCAACGAGGGATTTTCGCTGGTCGTGATTGAATCGATGGCGGCGGGACTGCCGGTGATCGCCTCGCGTGCCGGTGGGCCGGCAGAGATTCTCAAGGACCGGGTAACGGGTGTTCTTGTTCCTACGGACGATCTCGATGCCCTGGTCCGGGCGATGATCGAAATGGTCCGCAACCCGGAATTTCGCCGACGCCTGGGCGAAGCAGCCGCGATTGACGCTCGTCAGCGTTTCGATCGTGAGCACATTGTGAGCCGTATCGAAGCGCTTTATCTCGGCGAAAGCCCTATTTGAGGTAATGGTAGGCGCGAGCCTGAACGATCGCGCGTACTAGTACGGGTTCAAGGCTGGTCGGTTCCTTGACTTTTTGTCGCCTGGCTTCAGCGCTTGCAGGAGCGCTCTTGAGGCGGAGAGCTATTTGCCAGGCACGTGCGAGACTGGGATCCTGACGTTCGACGGCCGCCCTGTCCTGCGCTGCCTCGAGCTGTTTACCTTGCTTCTCATAGAGTTCAGCCCGTACCAGATGCGCAATAAATGACTTCGGGTAAGAAACGAGGGTTTCGCTGAGGATGGCTATGGCTCGGTCGAGGTCGCCTGTCTGCTCAAGAGCAAACGCCAGTAGCACCGGAGTGTAGGGACGATTGTAGGCGTGTCTGTACGCGAATTCGAGGTGTGGGATTGCTGCTTCGGGGCGCTTCACCTGATAGAGCAGGAATCCCATACCAAGGTGGGCTCCGGAGTTAGCCTCATCTAGGCTAAGTGTCTGCTCGTATCGACGAAGAAGTCCTTCGTTGAGCGCAGGGGCGTCAAGACTAAACCGGAAATCGATCTGACTTTGAGCAGCCTGACTGTGCATAACATCAAGGTTTCGTAGCCCGATTCCCACAAGCAAGACAAGCAGCAGGCCACCTGCAATGAGGGCCGGGACTTTCGGAAGCGTCCAGAAAGCGGCTGGTGCCTCTTTCGTTGAGTCATCAGCTGCACGCGCGTATCGAGCGGCAGCGCAGCCCAGACCTGCGACACAAGCGGCGATGATGGTCGAGGGCGAAAAGCGGAGAGAGAACCCGCTGATCGCTGAACTGATACCAAACGCAATAAGCCCGGAGAGAGCGCCTATTGGCAGCGCGCCATCAAGTGAACTCCGCGCCCGCCAAAGCAACCTGATCACCATCACCCAGAAGAAGCCCCACAATATCAGCCCGATCAATCCTAACTCGTCGACGATCTGGAGAAATTCGTTGTGGACGTTTGGACTGCGAATCTCATCGTAATCCTCTGACTCGGACGCAGCCGCGACCGTTGCATACGCCGGGTTCTCGACGAAGTATCGCCGGTATTTCCCGTACTCGGCTGGAAATCCTCCGTTGCCGATACCGACAATGGGATTTCGCTTGGCCATCTCCCAGCCGGTAAGCCATTTTGCCAGGCGACTTGTCAGACCGAGCTCGATGTTGCGTTCCGCACGAGCAGTTTGAATTTGAAATGCCCCTCGTAATCGGATCATTAACTCTTCGCGTTTGTAGGTGAGAACGCCACCCGCGAGAAACGTCACGGCAACTAGAGCGGTGATCAGTCGCCATCGATCGACTGGACGGAGCCAACCGCGGAGCGAGGCCACCACGATAAAGACCGCGCCCACGGCAACTCCAAGGAGGGGACCGCGACGCAGCGTCAGCAGTAACGCCCCGGCGCCAGCGCACGCAATCAACAGGCTGGTCACCGCGAGCCACATCTTCCGCGTAGTCAAATAGATCGCGGCCTGTAAGGGCAAGGTCAGCGCGAGCAGCTCGCTCGTGATTCCATGGCTGAAAAAGACGCCGAACATCTCACCCTTGTAGATGCGGTACTCAATGAACTGGGAGATCGCGAGAATCAGGATCAGGAGGCTGAGTACGTGAGACAGCCACCAGGATGAACGAAGGTCGAGTTGAAAGAGCGCGACCGTGAAGTAGATCGCAAAGCAAAGCCAGATCGCGATGAGACGAAAGCCTTCCGCCAACTCCGGAGTCCACGCGAGGCTGATCGTTGCCCAAAGCAGGAAAAGTCCGAGCGACGCGAGCATGAAGACCTGATCGCGGTCGAGGGAGTATCTTGATTTCGCACGCGCGAGGACAATAAGGGAGACACCGACAAGGATTCCGGCTGCCCAGACGATGGCTACTTCCTGCGTCGCATTACCCTGATATTGAAGGTCGGGAACGACGAAGAAATTTGGCGTAAGCGCGACGAATGGGAGCGCGAGGAGTGCGACAGCGAGCAATCGCACGCCTTCAAACGGGCCTCCCGAGGCAGCGCGCCTGACCTTGGGTTGAGACTTTCGCCCGGCCTTCATGTTCTCGGATTGGACCTCCGGCAAAGGCCTGGAGCCTGGCGTGGGGCATAGCGCCCCGTGCTGCCGGTTGAAAAATCGTCAGGAAGGATTCTGAACATTACCTGTCAGTCTTCTTCTCGGTTTTGGGTTCCGCTGTTGTTACCCTGACCGGACGTCGCTTTCGGGTGAAGGACGCAGTCTGCGAGGGCACGATATCCAGTGCGCCATCGCACGTCGTTTCGGACAAACCTTTCTTTGCGGTAGAACTCGCTGCCGACGTCAGGGGACTATTGGTTGAAGGCTTCTTTTCCTGCGCAGCCAGAGCCCAGCCATGGAAGATCTGGTCAAGCAGGTGGCG
>JBDTUW010000384.1:0-5045 GCA_040007555.1 Acidobacteriota bacterium
AAGGTCCGATCGGGTTGTTCGCGAACGGGAAGAGCGAAAAGACGCCGTCGCCCGCCACCGACGTTGGGAAGAAGAAACGCCGTCGGTTGTTGCGGTCCGTTGCAAGAATTCCCGTCGTACCGAAGTTCAAGAAACCGCGCTCCTCGACAGTTGGTACCGCAAAGTGTGTTTCCTGCTGCGCCCGTATGACCTGTCGCTCAAAGGACCCGAAGAAAAAAGTCCTGGGCTCAGTAGATCCAAGCGGACCGAAGAGCTTCTTGGAAAACGGGACTCCAAGGGTCAGCCCAGCCTGATGGCGATGAAAGGGGTCTTCCCCACCCGATGGATTGGGCTGCGTAAAATCGCTCGCGCCCGGGCTGGCCAGAGTGCCAATCCGGACCGGAACAATAGTGGGGTTGATCGGCACGCCATTGTTATATCCTGCGGACCTCAAACCCCTCAGTGGATATGAGGACGGCCCATCGGTGTAGTCAAAAAAGTTCCGGGCGTTGAGCGCGTCGTGACTGATAAAATCGTAGAACGCCCCGTGAACCTGCCTGCCTCCCGAGCGTGAAACCGCATTCACTTGCGAGCCCATGCTCCGGCCCAGCTCCGAATCCCAGAGGCTGGTCACGATCTGAAAGTCCTGAATGCTCTCTATGCTCTGCGGTACGAGCGCGACAAATCCCTGCCGCCGAACACCGACGTCCTCATCGTTGTTATCCGAACCGTCAACGGTGAAATTGTTCGAGCGCGCCCTCATCCCGTTGACCGAGAATTGTCCCGCCGTCCCAATTCCGGCACCGATACCGGGTCCAACGACTCCAAGCACGGCGGGTGGCGGCGCGACGCCAGGAAAGAGAAACGCAAGATCGTCGAATGTTCGAATCCCGGCAAGCGGCAACTGGTTGATCATTCGCTCATCGGCATTAAACCGTCGCGTCGCATCCTGAGGAGTAGTCAGCCTTCCGGTTGACTCATCACCTGCCTGCATCATCGGTGTCGGCGTCGGAATAGGCGCGGTGGTTACCGGCGGCGTGACGGGCGCAGTCAGGACTGGAGTCACCGGCGTTGTCGGCCCTGTCGGCGTTTGCGTCACGACCGGGGCGATCATCCTCATGATGATGTCGGGGAGCGTCTCGATTGTCCGGTTCAACTGCACCTTGATCGGCTCGGCTGTCGGCTGGAAAAGCACATAATTCGGATGCGAAGCCTCGATCACATACCGGCCTGGCTGGAGGTAGGCAACCTGATAGCGACCGCTCGCATCGGTTGTGGTTGCCCGGGGGTTACCCGTGTCCTGGTTGATAACCTTCACTCGGGCGCCCGGCACTGGTGTCCGGCTCTCATCAAGCACCCGTCCAACCAGAGTCCCCGTGGTGGTTTGCCTGACGCCGTTTGCCGCGGCAATAGTGATAGAACCTTGCGGAACTATCATCGAGAGAGCGAGAAAGATTCGGATGAACGTCTTTGATCTTCTCATTGGTAGCTTCTCCATCTTGATCTTAAATTCGCGGCTTGGTCGGGTGAAATTGCGCGAACCGCGGCACCGCACCGGTCGGCTGATTACAACAATTCAGCACGGAAGTAAAAATCCATCGAATTGCGCGTTTTGTTCCTGTGATGACGCCTTCTCCTGAGCCGATTCATCTTAGCGTTTTCATCACCATTGTCAATTGAATTTGCTGCCGGGTCGCCTGACCGCTATGGCGTCCAAGTGTCTCCTGGATCAGACCTTCAGCCCGCTCCCCGCCCCGCGAATCGCTCCCCGCGACCCTCGCCTTTCGCAGCGGCATCACCGTTCTGACGCGCTGATATAGGTCGGGGTCGTGACGGCTGTATAATCCGTTCCGGCAGTCGAGAGTCGAGTGTAGAAAGCACGCGCCGAGCCGCCAACCACGTAGACACCGAAGTTGGCCAGCAACCCGTCTTCACCGGGCTCGACTTCAAAGAAGCGCTGCAACACCCAATGACGAGGCTCGACACGCGCCAGAATTGATCGCCATTGACGCGACGTGACAAACGGCCCGCAGTAGACGGAGTCGCCCTCGCATCCATACACCGATTTGACCACCCACTCCCGCCGCTTGAGCGTCAGGGCATCCATTGCTGAGAATCGCCTCGTTTCAGGGATCAGCTCTTCGATCCAGACCTGTGCCTTGCTAGAAAACTTCTCCCGGTGCTCCCACATGAAGGCCATCGATTTCTTGTTCTGAAGGAGCACCGCCCCAAAGGGATTGACGATGGTCACTCGTCCCGCCCGCTGTGCGTCGAGTAATGGGAGCAGCTGGCGATCGAGTGGTTCAGCGTCCGGAAACGGCGGCTGGTCTTTCCAGATTGGCTCTCGCTCACTCCACCAGTCCGTTTTGTAATGTCGGACGACGAGATCGATCACCTCGCCCAGGACGAGCACCCGCCCGCGAGAATCAAATGTCAGGTTAAACGGAGACCCAAGCACCACGCGACACCCGCGACGCTCCAGCCAATCACGGTAAAGCGCAATCATACTCAGGTCTTCCGGCAAATCCGTGGGATAAATGATCGCAACTGTTGACGGGTCGTGCGAGACAGCCTGGTCGAGTCCTTCTCTGTCGGAGCGATAGGACGCGAGGAGCATTTCGACGAAGCTCTCCTCGAGGCCGGTATTCGGATCCACCGTCTCTGGATGAAACTCGTAAAGGATTTGATTGAGGACGACAGCTTCCGCTTCACCTGACGGTGTGTCGGAGTTCATTTCGCAGGCCCGAATCCGGCCATCGGAACAGACAAAGAGGTCCGTCCGCGCGATCCCATGCCACCGCGCACCGGAAGCGAGCCACATCGCTTTTTGAAACGGAGTCAGCTCGAAGAAATCATCGAGAAGGGCTGGGTCGCTCCAGACTATCGTCGCCAGTTCATGATGAAGATATGCGACACGTTCAGCAGCGTCTTTGAGCTCCGCTGCCTTCTCCTCCTCAAGAACCACACCACGGAGCCGAAATCTTTCGCGTCCATTGAGCCACGGGTCTGACAGTATCGCTGTCCGGTACAGCATCCGTGCGAACTCGCCGTAGTCCGGCAGCACAGGCTCACTTGACGCGGGGTTCATTCAATCTTCCTGAAAATGCGATCACCGCCCTGATGGAGAATCAGTTGAGTGACCTTCCCTTCTTCATTCCTGACAAATGTCAGCTGCGCCTCGACTACTCGCAGAAAGAACTTCGTCTCGGACTCGGGAAAAATCTCGAAGACGGGCTGTCCGGTCAACTGGGCAAACAGCTTTTCACCATTCCGCGTTACCGTCATCGTTGCCGGCGGCGCCAGCTCATACTTCCCAAGATAGGCGTCGTAGATCTTCGGATCGACCTTCGCAACCACACGTGCGCGCGGAATCTCGTAGGGCTCACCGAACACGGCCGCCCCGAGGTCGCGCGCGATTTTGCCGGCATTTGCCTGCTGGAAATTGCTCAGCACGATGACCGTTACCTTCTCCTCAGGATACCGCGAGATGAATGTCGCGAAACCATTGATCCCGCCGCCGTGCGAAATGTGCTTGCGTTGGAATTGAGTCCCGACGCCCCAGCCATATCCATAATCGTTCAACACCATCGTGAACATGTGGGCAAGCGATTTGGCGTTGAGAAGGCGTTCAGTGTAGAGCGACTGATCCCAAAGATACAGATCTTCAACAGTCGAGTAGAGCGAGCCAGCGGCATGCGGGATCGTCATATCCAGATAAGGTGCATTGACCCAGATCCCACGGTCGTTGGCATACCCGGACGCACGATTCTTTGTGATCAGATCGAACCGGTCATATCCGCTGTTGCTCATCTTCAGCGGCTCGAAGATTCGCGTCCGCACGAACTCGCCATAGTTTAGCCCTGACACCTTCTCGATGATCACTCCGAGCAGAACATAGCCGGAATTGCTGTAGTTCCATTTCTCGCCCGGCGTAAAGGTGAGTGGCTTATCTTTGAAGCGCCCGAGCGTGACTTCAGCCGGTGACGGCATCATCATCGTCTTCGTGTAATCTGGAAAACTCGTGAAATTCGGCACCCCGCCGGTGTGCGACAGCAGGTGGTGGATTGTCAGCGCCTGCCATGCCGGAGGGCATTCAGTCACGAACTTGCAGACCGGATCCTGAACGCTCAGCTTGCCCTGCTCCTGAAGGAGAAGAATCGACGCTGCTGTAAACTGCTTCGTGATCGATCCAAGGCGGAACTTTGTCTGCGGCGTGTTGGCAACGTCGAGCTCGATGTTCGCCATCCCGTACCCCTTGCTCAGAAGCACGGTCCCCTTCTGCGCGATGAGTACAGAGCCAGTGAAAAGCTTCTGCTGGGCTGCGGCAGTCGCATAAGCATCGAGCTTCGCCGCCACATCCTGCGCCGAAACGCTGGTCAGCAGGATCGCCAGCGCAACGCTGACGAGCACAAGTTGCGTCAGTACCGCCGTTCCAATTCTCTTCATGTTTTCTTCCTCACGAAATATGAGTCGCGATCATCGCAGTGGCGATATAGCCAACCGCCTCGAGCAGACCCGCGCCAAGATTTCGATCTTCGGCAATCTCACGATCCAGCCTGCCACCGTGAAAACTGAACCCGCCTCCCAGCAAAATGGTCTGGACCACGAACTGACGAACGGGATAAAAGATGAGGATCACGAGCAGCATGAGCCCGAATCCGCGAAATCCATTGGAATATCCGTTGAAGTCGCCGGAAACCGCGTGCCCAACCATCATCCCATTCGCAACCAGAAGGCCGGCATAACCCGCTGCAGCGGCGACATTCCCCTTGTTTATCTCTCCGATGTCATCGTAGGCGGTCAGGTAGCGGAAAAGATGTGTGATGACGATTAAGGCCAACAGCCCGGCCAGCCAGAAAACGACCGTTGGCGCAATCCCCACCCCTTCGCCCGTCAAGGCGCCGCTGACGAGATAGCTGGCTGCGAGATATTCGGCGGCCGAGATGATACCCGCGCCCACATTGCCTCCCTTGATCTGCGCCATCAAATCGAGACCGGTCCACCGGCTATAGACGCCAAAAATCAGCCCGGTTGCGGTCATCGCCAGGATGCCACCAATACCGTAA
>JBDTUW010000385.1:0-5043 GCA_040007555.1 Acidobacteriota bacterium
CATGATCCAGGATCTTGATTGGAACGGATATGGCCTGGAGCTCGACCTGATTGTAGAGCTCTTTGAATGAATCGAGGCATTCCGCTATTTGAAAGTCGAGGTGGTCCCGGCCGGCCCGAAGTATTCGGCCGTAATTGAGGCTACCGGGGGAAGGCTGCACGTCGCTGGGGGCTGGGCATCAAATCAACTGATCGAGGCTCTCGATCGCGGTGTGTCCGCGGTCATGCCCACCGCCATGACCGGCCTCTTTGTTCGCGTGTTCGAAGCCTATCGGCGTGGGGATCGCGAGGAGGCGAAAGACTGGTTTCATCGCATGCTTCCGGTGCTGGCTTTCACGCGGCAGCACCTCGATATTTCAATACACTTTCACAAGCGACTCTTTCACCATCGCGGAGTTTTTGATACGGCGCACGTTCGCAAGCGCACAATTTCCTACGACATTCATCACGAACGTCATGGCAATGAGTTGATAGCGTACCTGGACAGACTCGAACGCGAGGAGCCGTCGAGGTAGCGTTCGTGTGAGCGGTGGCGGTGGCTGTTGAGCAGGCATTTGAATGGTCTGACACTGAAAGGATGATTAGCATGAAGAGACGTCAATTTGTAAAAACGGCACTGGCAGCGGGTGTCATGACCAGAGGCGTAACGTGGGCTGGCCAGACGCGCGCCCCAAGTGATCGGGTCAATATCGCCATGATTGGCGTCAATGGCCGGGGGATGAGCCTCATCTCCTCGTTCGCAGCGCTCCCGAACGCTCAGATCGTTGCCATTTGCGATACAGACCAAAGAGTGTGGGCAAAGGCTACTGACGCCGTTCAAAAGATCTCAGGCAAGGCGCCAAAGGCACTCAGTGATCTGCGTCGAGTCCTCGACGACAAATCGATCGACGGTGTTGTCATCGCGACACCCGACCACTGGCACGCGCCCGCCGCGATCCTCGCGTGTCAGGCTGGCAAGGATGTCTACGTCGAGAAACCCGCTTCGCACAATCTCCGCGAAGGCCGGCTGATGGTGAATGCCGCACGTCAATACAACCGAGTCGTCCAGCACGGTACACAATCACGTAGCCGCCCGTCGACTCAGCGCGCAATCGAATACATCAAATCGGGCAAGATCGGGAAAGTCCTCATGGCCAAAGCCTGGGATGTCCAACTTCGAGATGACATCGGACACGCGGAAGACAGCCCGGTGCCGGCTGGAGTTGATTACGAAACGTGGACCGGTCCAGCGCTCATGCTCCCGTTCAATTTGAATCGCTTTCATTACAAATGGCATTGGAACTGGAACTACGGTACCGGTGACGCCGGCAATGATGGTGTTCATCAGATCGACATTGCGCGATGGGCGCTGGGGGTGGACTACCCGACCGAGGCCGCTGGTCTCGCGAGAAAGCTCTTCTTTCGTGACGATCAGGTAACGCCCGACACGATGAACGTCAGTTTCAACTGTGGCGACAAGATGATTCTCTTCGAGATGCGCATCTGGAATCCGTATCGGATGGAGGGAGTCGACAACGGCGTGGCGATCTACGGTTCAGACGGTATGGTTCATATTGGACGCTGGGCCGGCAAGACCGGCTTCAAGGTATTCGATGCCAAGGGCACTGAGATACTCTTCGACAACGCCAACGAACCTGACACTCACGCAGCCAATTTTGTTGACTGTATCCGTAGCCGTAAGGCTCCCAACGCGGAGATCGAGATTGGCCATATCTCGACCTCGTACGCGCATCTGGCGAACGTCGTTGCTCGCACCTCAAAGGCGATCAGGTTCGACCCCAAGACCGAGACGATCGTCGGCGATGCAGATGCGAGCCGTTTTCTCACCAGACAGTATCGAAAGCACTGGGGAACGCCAAAGGATGCGGATACCACATCGAAAAATTAGTGGTGAGTATTTAGCATGATCGCAGCGGGGCGCCTCGAGTGCGGCTGCAACAGCGCATATACGAGGCGCGGATTTTCAACCGTGTTGGAGAAAGTGAAATTGTTTAACAAGAGGACTGTCCTTACCGGAATCGTCATTCTGGTCGCAGTCGTGTCGACGAGTCTGTCGAGTGAGAAGGCGAGAGCCTTCACCAACACGATCGGAATCAAGATGCTGCCGATCGAGGCAGGTTCTTTCACCATGGGAGAGAGCAGTCCCACGCCCAGGCGCTTGAACGGTCCTTCGTTTATTGACCACGGTGACTGGGATGAGCGCCCTTCACATCGAGTGACGATCAGCCGTCCCTTTTTCATTTCCGAGACACCGATCACGATTGAGCAGTACAAGCAGTTTAAAAGTGAATACACCGGGCTGGATTTCTTTGAGCCCTATGTTTCCGGTGTGAGCTGGATCGAAGCAAATGAGTTCTGCGTCTGGCTGAGCAGGAAGGAGGGTAAGCAATACCGATTGCCCACTGAGGCCGAGTGGGAGTACGCCGCACGCGCCGGAACACAGACTCTGTTCTGGTCCGGTGAGGAGCCTCCAGCGAACGACCTCCCCAATCCCTGGGGGCTGAAGGATATCGCGTACGGCGTCGCCGAATGGTGCTACGACTGGCATGGACTCTATGACGACCAGGATCAGATCGATCCCGTAGGCGCCGAATCTGGCCAGGCGCGTGTCGTGCGGGACGGTGGTGTCGAAGTGCGCGAGTTCAGAGCGGGTGAGAACATGTCCGATCACCTCGGATTTAAGCCTACGAAGTATCGTCAACCGGGTTCTTTCTTTAGACGTTCGGCGAATCGGGCTGGCATGTTGCCGGACGTGGCCTCGACCGGAGCGCGCCTTGCGCCCGCTCTCGTCAGACATGCCATCGGGTTCCGCATTGTGGAGGCGCCGCTACCAGCCTCAACCCCGCTTGCCGTTGAGAAGCCCTTTCCACTCGATTGTATCTTGCAGACGGCGATGGAACTGGATCAGGGGCCGGACCCGCGTCAGCCCTATTTCAAGATGCGAGCGTTGTTGCCGATCCCACCGGAAAATGACCAGGGTGGTGGGATCGAACCAGTTGGATTGCACCCCGGCATCCATGCTCACAACCACAGCGCCGGGTTTGCTGTCGCGTCCAATGGAGACCTGATCCAATTCAGTTTTTCATCAACGACACGCAATACTGAGTTCGAGCCCAATAACTCCATCATCGTCACGCGATTGCGTCGCGGGCTGGACCAATGGGATATGCCCGGCCTGTTTCACGAGGTCGCAGATTTGAATGAAGTCTCACCACTGTCGTTTAACGACAATGGCAAGCTCTGGTTGTTTTACGGCAGCAGGTGGTTTGGCGACGTTCCCTTCCTGTTTACGCACTCGGAAGACAACGGCGAGTCGTGGAGCAGGGTACAGGTACCGGTCGTCACAGGACCGAAGGAAGGTATCATCCAGCAGCCCATAAATTCCGGCTTTCGAGCTCCGAATGGCACGATCTACTTTGGTTCGGACGCGACCGGAGATGGCTCCCTGTTGTGGGCGAGCCGCGACGGTGGCAAGACGTGGTACGACACACGCGGGCGGACTGCAGGCAAGCATTCCAACTTTGTCCTGCTCAAGGACGGTCGCATTCTCGCGATGGGCGGCAAGAATACGGATATCGAGGGTTTTATGCCCAAGACTTATTCGTCGGATGGAGGTGCGACCTGGTCGAAGGCGACGAAAACACCCTTTCCAGCTCTGGGCAGCAATCAGCGGCCCACGACTATCCTGCTGAAGAGTGGCCGTCTCTTTTACGCCGGCGACTATCAACAGATCAGGACGAAGGATCTGCCTTCGGCTGAATTCAAGAAGCGAGGCTCATTCGTTGCGCTTTCCGAAGATGGAGGAGAGACCTGGCGTTTAAAGGACCTTGACCTTGCACTTCGTCACGAGACACGCGAGATACCCCGCGTTCGCAAAGATTGGGATGGTGGTGACCACGATTTCTCGACGATCGGCTATGCCGCCTCGGTGCAGTCTCCGGATGGCGTGATTCACTTGATGACGTCTATGAATCATCCATCGATGCACTTTGAAATGAACGAGGCCTGGATTCTCTCGGATGTCAAAGGTGAGGTCAACCAACTCTTCGACGGCTCGAAGTCGAAAGTGCGAAACCACACCGAACGATACGCCAATGGAAAAACCAAGGTGAGGTGGAGTACACGCATCGCCGGTAATGGAAGCCTCGTCCGCCATGGTTCTGAGACGTGGTTCTACGCTGACGGAAAGAAGAAGTATGAGGTCACCTATCAGGACGGCAGGAAAGTGGGAACGGAGACCTTCTGGGATTCGGAAGGGCGTGTGAAATGGACCTGGCAGCGTTCTAATCTCAAAGACTCACGGGACATGTGGACGATCTACTGGCCGAATGGCCAGAAGAAGATTGAATCAGGCTGGCTTTCGCACAAGGCGGAGGGATTGACTACTCATTGGGATCGGCAGGGAAAGATGCTGCGGCAATTCAGGTACAAGGACGGCGCACTTCTGGATGGGATTTAACGCCGAGCCGCGGAGGAAGCAAGAGGCGCAAAGGGTGAATCCCTTCCGCGCCTCTTCTTTTTTTGGCTCGGCGTTAACTTCGCAAATCACAAAGCAATCGCACTAAAGCTACTGTTTTGAAAAGAGAGTGGAGGAATCAACGGTAGGCCGACAGGAATCAAGTTAAGACACTAACAGGATTGGGTGTGCGACAAATTTGTGGGTGGTAATCGCTAGCCAGCGGCTCGCATTTCCCAAAACTCCTCCCAGCGCCCGCTTAGATCGGCGCACCGCAGGGCGATGATGGCGTTTGCGCCGCGCACGCTCCAACGCATTCCGGATTGCTTCAATCGTTGGCCGACAATGGTTTTGCAACCGGCCTCGATGACACCTGATCCAACAAAGAGTCCATGACGACGAAACTCGGCGTAACGCATCCTCGCGATGTTGGTCTCGAAGTAGTGGAGGGTCTTTTTTATCTCGTCTTTCGCCTTCTCGCCTGCCGGCCGACACCGCCGCATACTTCGCAACACGGCCTCGACATTTCCCTCATCAAGCTCTGCGATCCGCTCGCGACTCCATTGCTTTGCTTTACCATTCTCGATC
>JBDTUW010000386.1:0-5023 GCA_040007555.1 Acidobacteriota bacterium
CCGCCCCTACGGCCTTCGCGTGAGTCTCCGCCACCTGCTGCGGCTAAACGTTCGGAGACGCGGGTGCGCACCCGCTAGATGATCTCCCTTGCGTTACCGACTCTCCGGGTGATTCTCTGCCGGTCGAGATATTCCAGCAGGGGGATCGCATACTTGCGGGAAACGCTGGTCAGGTCTTTGAAGCCTCCGACGTCGATTTGAGCACCGTGCCGTTTCTTGAACTCCTGGAGAGTCGCTCTGAGTTGAGCCAGCGTGTCGCGGTGGAAGACGAGGTCCTCTATTTGAATCAGCTCCCCGCTGTTGAGCAACATCTGCGCGAATGACCTCGCGCGGGCCTTCTCGAGCCCAAACTGAGGCGCCGCCTTGCTGAGCGCATCATCACGCGAGGCAGGTTGGAGTGCCGCCTGGGCAAAGACGCTGGCGAGGTGGTCCTTAAAAGCCTCTTCTTCGGGTGTCAAGGCGACTCGAAAACCCTTGAGTCTGACCAGGTCCTTGTCGGCGATGATCTCCCCACGCGATGCTGCTGCGGTGATGACTGCCCGGAAAACCTCTGGGTCCAGTTGCGTGAAGATACGCTCGCGCAACTCCTCCCGCGACATCCCCCCGGAGAGCGGATGCCGACGGTGATGCGCCTTGACCTGCTCCTTCATACGTGCGGCCAGGCCTTCGAAGGCGGATCGTGCGATCACGCGAGGCGGCGGGCCAGGCACAAGGACCACCTCCCGTTTAGCGACCAGCTGGCCGGCGGCCCGGCTGACGACTCCCACGGCAATGCCAGTTCGCATCACCAGCTGTGATTCTGTCATCCCGTGCTCGCCCGACATCTCGACCAGTAACGCGATCCGCCTCGCGTCATCGGGCGTGTCCAGTTCCGTCAGTTTCCCAAGAATTCTCTGACCCGCGCTGGCGCGATGCTTTTCGGGAAGAGAATCGATTACGCGCCCACCTCCGATGGTCACTGCGGGTGACGCCGACCGGATGATGAATCGATCCTGAGGCAGCGCGACAAGGGGAGATTCGAGGCGGAGTTGGGCGTAACCCGTCTCACCCGGTGCGAGCTCCGACTGGCCGAGGAGCACGACCCGCGCCAGGACCTCGGCCGTTCCGATATGGAGTCTGACTCGTGACCGAGTGCGAAGTTGACGCGGCGCGGATGGAAGCAGACGCAGCCGCACATCCAGCATTGATGCTGATTGAAAGGTAGATGCTGGCACAAGGACCTGTCCGCGGTGCAAATCTTCAACCTCGACGCCTTGCAGGTTGATCGCGGTCCTCTCGCCGGCGAATGCCTGTGAGAGTGATTGCCCGTAGACTTGAATGCCGCGGACGCGGGCGCGCTTGCCCGCTGACGGGAGTATTTCGACGTCATCGCCGGTGCGAATGACGCCCGCGATAAGCGTGCCGGTGACGACAGTTCCAAAACCCTTGATGCTGAAGACGCGATCGACAGGCAGGCGGGCGACCGCTCCTTCGTCGCGCTTCGCAACTTGCCGGGCGAGTCGTGAAAGTTCACTTGTCAGCAGGTTGATGCCCTCCCCGGTTCTTGAACTGACCGAAATCACCGGTGCGCCTTCCAGAAACGAGTTCCGAGTGAACTCCAGGACATCGGCCTCAACGATCTCGCGCAGTTCAGGATCGGCAAGATCAGTCTTTGTGATGGCGACAAGTCCGGTTTTCACTTCAAGCAGATGGCAGATGTCAAAGTGCTCGCGCGTTTGCGGCATGATGCCTTCATCCGCACCTACAACGAGAATCACCAGGTCGATTCCATGCACTCCGGCGAGCATATTTCGGACAAAACGCTCGTGTCCGGGAACATCGATCAGACCAATGCGCGTTCCGTCCACTAAGAGATCCGCAAATCCAATATCAATCGTGATCCCTCGTTCCTTCTCCTCCTTCAGCCGATCAGCGTCAATTCCAGTCAGCGCTTTGACGAGTGCAGTCTTACCGTGATCGATGTGTCCCGCCATGCCCGCAATGACTCGCTTCATTATCTTTGTTCCTTGGCGTTCCTTGGCGTTCCTTGGCGTGCCATGGCACGGAGGCCGTGCCACAGTCGTGAGATCGATGAGATCAGGTCTAACTCTATTCTGCCGTGGCGAAACCTTTCAAGCACTGCAGGGCACTTTGACAATCGTTCTGTCGTCAACTAGGATCATCGCCGAAGAGCAAGCTTCTGGCGGGGGCAAAATGCCACCACGCTGACTCCATAAGTTCTGGAGCCCATCCATGTCAAAACTGTGTCCCAGTTGCGCCGCATCGATTCCGGAATCGGCAAGATTCTGCAACAAATGTGGAGCTAAAATAGTTCCTACGCAGCCGGCTCAAAGCGCGCCGCCACCGGCCAGCTATCAGGTGCCGCCGTCGTATCAGGCGGCGCCGCCGCCGCAGCATCCTCAACCACAATTTTCAGCCCCCACAACCTCGTCAGGGCTGCAGCCGAATGTCGCCGGGCTCCTCTGCTACGTCGCGGGGCTAGTGACGGGGATTCTCTTCCTGGTACTCGATCCATACAACAAGGACCGATTTGTTAGGTTTCATGCGTTTCAAGCTATTTTTCTCCACGTAGCCTGGATCGGACTCTGGATCGTGACGTCAATCCTGGATTCATTCCTTCCATGGGGGTTGGGCATTGTTGTGACGCTTCTGCAGCTCGCAATGTGGCTCGGAGGGATCGCACTCTGGGTCTACGCGATGATCAAGGCCTATAACAACGAGAAGTTCAAGATTCCACTGATCGGCGATATTGCTGAGCAACAGGCGGGGTAGGGAACCGATCAAAGGGCAGAGAGCGACTGATTATGACAAGTTTTTGTTCGCAATGTGGTAACCAGGTTCGGTCGGGGGGCAAGTTCTGCCAGTCCTGCGGCGCTTCTGCGGTTCAGTCCAATCCGCAAAGCGCGCAGAGTAATCCCGCAGGCGGGCAGCAGCCGGGAGCGGGCTATTCACCGGGCTATCCATCATCTTCGGCTCCAGTCTCGTATTCCGCCGGCTATCAAAGCAGTTTCCCGGCTCAGCAGGGGCCACAGGGCCAAGCGCCCTATGGAACTCCACAAAGATCCAGCAGGACTCTGAAGGTGGTGCTGATCACACTCGTGGTGATTCTCTTCCTGATTGGAGGAAGTGTGGCTGCCGTGACTTTCATGGTGCGCCGAGCGGTGAATAACATTGTGCAGGTAAGCGAAGACAAGGATGGCAAGACCGAGACGGTGCTGAATATACCGGGCGGGACGCGGATATCTGCGGGTGGTGGCGTCACGGAGGAGCAACTTGGAGTGCCGATTTACCCCGGAGCGACAGCTGTCAAGGACGGGGGATCGATGAGTATCAGCGGGGGCAATTCTCAAGGGCAGGGCTGGTTCGGTGTCGCCACCTTCGGAACCAACGATGCGATGGACGAGGTTGTCGCGTTCTATCGTGAAAAGCTCGGAGAAGATGCCAGCACAGTTGAAAGCACTCAGGATGGCAAACGCAGCGCGATGTTTACGTTGCAGTCACCGAAGGGCTACCGGATGGTGACGATCGCTGAGGACGATGGCGACGAGAAAACCAAAATTGTCATTGCCAGCGTAACAGGTAAATCGGCACAACCGTAAGGCCCCCCGTTCTTGCGAATTAGTTTTGGCATCTCGCCGGTCAAGTGCTATTGTAGATGCAACCGTTCCCGTCCCAAGCGGCTTCGAGAGTGAGACATGGTGAAATGGAGGCCGATTTCGCTGCTCCTCCTTCTGCTGGCGTATGAAGTTGCTTCAGCGCAGCAGACAGGGGTACGCCTGCCCACTGAATTGAGTGAAGAAGAATCCCACCAGATCGTTCGCGAAGGAAAATCCAAATCCCATGTCGAAGCCGCATTTAAAGTATCCGTGGCGAGATTGACCCAGGCGCTCGAATTCGCGAAAGGCAGCCAGTATCGCGAATCAGCGCAGAATCTGGACGTCTATGCTGAGCTGGTCAATTACGCGGACTCCTACGCCCGAAGGACCACCAACGATCGATCCAAGGACCGTCACTCGTGCCTCAAGACGATCGAGCAGCAGATATTTAAGCAAAACATGACGCTCGAAACGATCGTCAGGGAATTACCAGCTACCTACCAGGACACAACGGATCGAGTCACCTCGACACTCAAGCGGATTCGCTTGCGCGCCATCGATGATCTCCTCGGTGGGGGCAGCTTCCTTAAGTCTTCAACCGACACTCCTGACTAACAAACATTTCAACGCCGAAGGCGCGCAGATAGTGAACCGCAGAGAGAGCCAGGTGCCTGTCTCTGTGCCTCAAAATCTTCGCGTATCTGCGTTAAGAATGCTTTGAGTTATGTCAGGCGGACCGAGATCAGCTTCGACACGCCGGGGTCCTCCATGGTGACACCGTAGAGTGTTTGCGCAGCTTCCATCGTCCGTTTGCTGTGGGTAATGATGACGAACTGAGTTTGACGGCTCATCTCCGTCACCTTGTCGGCGAAGCGCCCGATATTGACTTCATCCAGAGGTGCGTCGACCTCGTCGAGAATACAGAAGGGGCTCGGCCGGTACTTGAAGATCGCGAGCACCAGCGAGATCGCGGCCATCGCCTTCTCTCCGCCCGAGAGTAATAAGACGTTCTGGAGCCGCTTGCCTGGCGGTTGCGCGATTATCTCGATTCCGCTTTCCAGGACGTCGCTCTCGTCGATCAATCGCATTTCACCGCGACCGCCGCCGAACAACTCCTGGAACATGATCGAGAAGTTAGCATTGATGGCGTGAAACGCCTCAACGAATCTCTCGCGCGAGCGTCTCTTGATCTCGGCGATTGCCGCCTGAGTATCACTCACTGCTTTTTCAATATCAGCCTTCTGGGTGGTGAGGAAAACAAATCGCTCCTCGACTTCGTTCAGCTCTTCGAGAGCCATCATGTTGATTGGCCCGAGAGCGTCGATCTTCGCGCGCAACTCGTCGAGTCGCGCCTTCGCTGCGTCGAGATCGAAGTTCTCCGGCACTTGCCAGAAGGAAATATCCCCCGCAGCCGTGTCGAGGTCGCC
>JBDTUW010000387.1:0-5023 GCA_040007555.1 Acidobacteriota bacterium
GAACGCGCCATTGCAGGAATCATCAGGGCAGTGAACAATCAACCCAATGAGGAGATTCATACTGCTTCTGGCCGCTCTGACGGTCGGCACAGCGCACGTCACCGCCGACACCTATCCCCGGCAACGGAATGTTGACGCGCTGCATTACGCTTTTCAGCTGACCCTCAATGACGACAACGACGAGATCACCGGTGAGGCGACGATTACGCTCCGCCTTACCGATGCTGCCATCACTGAGGTCTTGCTCGATCTCGCGTCACCTATCAATGGCGCGAACGGCAAGGGGATGACCGTTGCTACAGTCACATCTGACGGCGCCGCAGTCGCGTTCAGGCATCGAGATGACAGGCTCATCCTCAGCTTGCCACCGGCACTAACCAACCGTGAGCGGGTGCACTTCACCATTAGCTATCACGGCGTGCCCGCCAACGGCTTGCGCATGCTCAAGAATAAATTTGGCGACCGCGTCTTCTTCAGCGAGAACTGGCCAAATAATGCGCGCCAGTGGCTGCCGATGATCGACCATCCATATGACAAGGCAACGAGCGAGTTCATCATCATCGCCCCGGTCAAATATCAGGTTGTCGCCAATGGCCTGCTGCAGGAGGAGACCGACCTCGGCAATGGGCAACGGCTGACGCATTGGAAACAGTCTGTGCCGATTGCGTCCTGGCTCAATGCGATTGGCGTCGCCCAGTTCGCGGTGCACCATGCCGGGCTGGTTAAGGGAGTGGAGTTGCAAACCTGGGTCTACCACCAGGAGCGACTCATCGGCCCCGCCTGGTTCGAGCCGACCGCGCGTCAGGCAATGGATTTCTTCACCGAGAAGATCGGCCCTTACGCATACGAGAAGCTGGCCAACGTCGAGGCGGCTGGCTTCGGGGGCGGCACTGAACACGCGAGCGCAATCTTCTACGGCGAAAATTCAGTTCTGAAGAACCCGAATACCGGTCTCATCGCGCACGAGATCGCCCATCAGTGGTTTGGTAATGCAGTCACTGAAAAGGACTGGGACGATGCCTGGCTAAGCGAAGGCTTCGCGACGTACTTCACGCTGCTCTTTACCGAGCACTCCCAGGGCCGTGATGCTTTCGTCGCTGGATTGCGACGGAGCCGAGACTCGACCCTCACGCTCGAGAAGCGCAGTCCGGGTGTCGCCGTACTACACAATAACCTGGCGAATATGAAGGACGTCCTCAACCGGATCATCTACGAGAAGGGCGGCTGGACCCTTCACATGTTGCGGAGCCTGATCGGTACCGAGAAGTTTTGGGCTGGAATTCGCGATTATTATCAGCGTTATCGCGATGGCAGCGCCTCGACCGTGGATTTTCGAAGAGTCATGGAAGAACATTCCGGCATGGAACTGTCCTGGTTCTTTGATCAATGGCTCTCGCGCGCGGGTTCGCCGGTGATTGAAGGCAGCTGGCGGTATGATGCGAGCGCGAAAAAGGTAAGCATCGAACTTGTTCAGGCACAGCCTGGCGCCGCCTATCGGCTGCCGCTCGAAATCGGCTTGACGAGCGACGGGCCGCCAAGGATCGAGAAGATTGAGTTGACGCAGAAGCAGCAGCTTTTCGAGATCGCAGCGGACAAAGAGCCTCTGACAGTCGTGCTTGATCCGAATACCTGGATGCTGATGGAATCACGATTCGTCAAACGTTAGTCAGCAACATCGCCGCAGTTCTTGATAACCGCCTGGCGTTATCCCTACTGGGAAAGGGTATATGCGAATTACTGGAATCACCGCTTATCGGGTGGACTTACCGCTCCACGAAGGAAGTTACAAATGGTCAGGGGGCAGAAGCGTTGAGGTCTTTGATTCAACTGTCGTCGAGGTGCAGACGGATACTGGGATAGTCGGCTTTGGCGAAGTGTGCCCACTGGGCCCTGCCTACCTGCCCGCCTATGCTGCGGGGGCGCGCACCGGCATCGCCGAGATTGCGCCGCAGCTAATCGGGATTGATCCGACCGAACTGGGCCTGGTGAATCAGCGCATGGACCAATCACTGCGCGGACATCCCTACGTCAAATCGGCGCTCGATATGGCTTGTTGGGACATTCTTGGCAAGGCGTGCGATCAACCGATCGCCACTCTTTTGGGAGGGCGGTACGGGGAAGACTTCGCCCTCTATCGCGCGATCTCGCAGGACACGCCTGAGCGTATGGCTCTCAACGTTGGTAAATATCGAGAGGAAGGGTACACCAAGTTTCAACTCAAATCGGGCAGCGACGTTGAAACAGACATCGCGCGCATTCAGGCAGTAGCGGCAGAGCTGCAACCCGGAGATGTGCTTGTGGCCGATGCGAACTGCGGCTGGACACAGCATCAGGCGATGTGTGTCGCCGCCGGGGTGCGCGACGTCAACGTTTACATCGAGCAACCGTGCCTCAGCTACGAAGAGTGTCTGGTCGTGCGTCGCCACACCAATCGCCCATTTATTCTCGACGAAGTGATTGACGACTTGAAGACGGTCGTGCGTGGTTACAGCGACCAGGCGATGGATGTCATCAACCTCAAGATATCGAAGGTGGGCGGGCTCACCAAGGCCCGGCAGATCCGTGACCTGTGCGTTTCATTGGGCATTGCGATGACGATCGAAGACACCTGGGGTGGCGATATTGTCACCGCAGCGATTGCTCATCTGGCTCACAGTACGCCATCTGAGTACCTGTTTTCGGCAACCGACTTCAACAGCTATGTGACGGTCAGCATTGCAGCCGGAGCGCCGGAACGGCAGCACGGGAGACTAGCGGCCTCGACGCGCCCCGGGCTTGGCATTGAGCCACGCCGTGACGTGCTGGGAGACCCGATTCTAAGTGTAAAATGACTAAATTAATTGCTCACATCGTAACCAAGGGCCTCCACCTAGAGGTGCCGAGTAACAGAAGAGACGCAGAGATGGATACGCCGTTCGCGGCCTCTGAGTCTCTGCGTCAACTTCTTGCAATCTGAAGGACAACCACCATGAAACGACACCCGCTTCTTCTACTCGCATTCTTACTTTTCGTTCCGGCTGCGATCCGTGCACAGTCGCCCTATCACCAATCGGACTTTCCCCCGGAAGAGTTCAAGGCGCGCGGGCAGAAGATATTCGATAAAATCGGTGACCGGGCCATAGCGCTTGTACAGGGCGCGCCTCTGACGAGAGGCTTTACCATGCCACGCCAGTCGAATGAGTTTTACTATCTCAGTGGAGTTGAGACGCCAGGTGCCTATTTATTGCTGGATGGCCGCTCGCGGAAGGTGACGCTCGTGCTGCCCCCGCGGAACGAGAGGCTCGAGCGCAGCGAGGGGAAGGTTCTTTCCGCTGAGGACGTCGACCTCGCGAAGCAACTAACCGGCGCGGATTTCGTTGTGAGCACCAGATCGATGGGTGAGGAATGGCTCAGTGAGTTGATGAAGCCTCCCTCGCCCGCGATATATATGCTCTTCACGCCCGCCGAAGGAAGCGCAGAAAGCCGTTCAGAATTGCAGAACGCGAACGCGGCCATCGCCTCAGATTACTGGGATGGGCGCGTGTCTCGCGAGGCGCACTTCATCAATCTGCTGCGGACGCGCGCCCCACGCGCCGACGTTCGCGATCTGACGGCCATTCTGGACGAGATGCGGAGCGTGAAGAGTGCCCGGGAAATCGCGCTGATTCGTCGTGCCTCTCAACTGGCGGGACTCGGACTCCTCGAAGCCCTCAAGAGTACGAGGGCGGGTCTTTATGAGTACCAACTTGATGCAGCTGCGCGCTACATCTTTCTCGCTGGTGGCGCGCGGTTGGAAGGCTATCGGTCGATCACCGCCGCCGGCACCGCCAACATCTGGAACGGCCACTACTATCGCAACAATGCACAGTTGAAGGATGGCGATCTTGTGTTGATGGATTTCGCGCCGGATTATCGCTACTACACCAGCGACGTGACACGGATGTGGCCGATCAACGGGAAGTACTCCCCTGTTCAGCGCGAGCTTCTTCAATTCGTGCTGGATTACCGGAACACCGTTTTGAAACTAATACGACCTGGGATCACGACAAAGGCAATCCTCGAACAGGCACGCGTTGCAATGGTACCCGTCATGCAGCGCACCAAATTCTCAAAACCCGTTTACGAACAAGCGGCACGCAAGATGCTGGAAACTGGAGGTGGCACGCTTTCGCATCCGGTCGGCCTGGCGGTACACGACGATGGCCCATACAACCGCGATGTGCTTAAGCCGGGGCACGTCTTTTCGATTGATCCGCAACTCTGGGTGCCCGAAGAGAATCTGTATATTCGCTACGAAGACGTCATCGTCGTGACCGCGGACGGCTATGAGAATTTCACTGACTTCCTTCCAACAGAACTTTCGGAGCTTGAAAAGTTAGTTGGCCAGGGTGGAATCGGGTTGAAACTCCAACCTGCACCGGAGAAGGATCTGATCAAGCGCAACTGATCGAGGGCTGGTAGTGGTTCTGTTTGTTTTGAGAGGGCCAATCTGCAGTCCAAGGGACGATCTCACGCGAATGCGCGAAGGCGCGAAAGACGCGAAGAACAAGGGAGAGTGAAGGAGCTTTCCGAACGTTATCGAGCA
This sequence comes from Acidobacteriota bacterium, assembly GCA_040007555.1. Lineage (GTDB taxonomy): Bacteria > Acidobacteriota > Blastocatellia > RBC074 > RBC074 > JANNRD01. The sequence goes on from JBDTUW010000387.1 coordinate 4,565, forward strand.
ACAAAGCCGGACCAGCTATATCTTGTTCTCCTTCGCGTCTTTCGCGCCTTCGGCCTTCGCGTGAGATTGTCCCTTGGATTTCGGATCGGCTCCTCTCAAACAAACTAAACCACTACCGCTATCCGAGGCTTCGGTTAATTGCCCAGCACGAGGACCACAAAGCTGCCCGGCACTGGGACCGGTCGTGGATTGGGACGCTCCGCTGTTGGCGCCGGCGCAGGACCAAACTCGGCGGTGGATAAGTAGAGCCTGTGCGTCTTTGCATCCACCGCCATTGTCCGCGCGCCTGTCTGGGTCTTCACGTTTCCGGCAACCACAAATTTGTTGGGTGCGCCCTCCCGCACAATGGTTAGAGTCCCGTCGCCATTGGAGCTGAACGCGAGTCCAGTGCCAGGATCAAAGGCGGCGGCGTCGGTCCCCTTACCGATTGGTACCTCGGCGAGCACCTTGCCGTTATTG
>JBDTUW010000388.1:0-5023 GCA_040007555.1 Acidobacteriota bacterium
CCTGAGCTACAAATCTCTTGGCATAGCTCGAAAGCGACTCCATATAGCGGCGCTGACCCTCGGCGTAGATGGTGTCGAAAGCGAGGCTCGATTTACCGGAGCCGGAGAGACCGGTGACGACCACCAGGCTATCGCGCGGGATCTCTACGGAAATGTTCTTGAGGTTGTGCACGCGTGCACCCTGCACGGCGATCGTCGTGCGGGCAGCGGGCTTCGGCCTGTTTGTCCTTGGTTCACGCCCGGAGCTCACGTCTTCGGCGCGAGTTTGCGCAGACTTCACAGCCTTGCTCGCATTGCGTTTTGTTGCGTTCCAAAAAGCCATCCGTTTGTTCACCACGTATCAAAATCGAGACTAACGCGGTTCAGTCCCAAATCGAAAAAAGCGAGCTCCTGGACGTCTACATTGCTCATCCTCGTCAGGCGCGTCGTGGTCGAGGCCTTGCCGATCAGCCCCTGGTCCGCGAGGTATTCGCACGCAGTGGTCACACCGCTCACGTCCAGGTTGCGTTTGAAGTAGTCTTCTATTTCGCTGACTCCGCGCACTTCGCCGACCTCGCGCAGATGTTCAATCACTGGCCCGAAGAGGTTTGTCGTTCGCTCCGCCAGGTATTGGTCGATCGCGTCGAGGGCGTTCTGCACGTTTTTCTGGGTTTTCCGGGAATTCAGGAGCTCTGTGTACACAGTTTTGAAGAAGGTCGGATTGAGCTTGATCGCCTGAGGGATCACCTCGCGATCAGCGAGCAACCGCGCACTGATGACTTCGATCTGGGCCAGACTTGTTGCGGCATAGAGAATCCAGAGCGCGGTGTAATCGAGATCGCGGCGCGTGATGAACCATTTGTGCGCTTTGTAAACCGGATTGAGCGCGTTCGTCCCTGCGCGCAGAAGCTGAACCTGCGTATCGCGATGTCCGATCCCCTCAAGTCTGGCAAAGAGATCACCGATCGACGGGTCGTGCGTATAAAGCAATCGGCCCTTGGCGAGGAGCGAATGCATGAACGAGTTGCGGATCGAGCCCTCGACAGTTTTCCGGAACTGAGCGCGTGGCAAAAGGAAAGCGTGAACGTTGACTTCGTCCTCATAGAGCGCGACTCCGGTGGTATCAACTTTCTTGTCATCGATCGTGACCAGGACGAGGTCGATATCGGACTTCGCCCAGACGGCGTCGTAAGAGAGGCTACCGCAGAGGATTGCCGCGAGGACTGAGCGATCGCCTTTCACCTGCTCGACAATCGCATCGAGAGCCCTGGTGAACCTATCGTGGATTGAAGTGTTCGACATTCGCAGTGGCCAGTGGCTCAGTTGTCAGTTGTCAGTGGAAAGGAGTCCGCGTTCGATCTTGGAGTGCGTGCGGCTTGCCGCCGCTTTTCTTCGCTGCACCTTGGTGCAGCGATCCCGCCTAAAGGCGGGACTACGAACGCGGACTCCTTTCCACTGACAACTGACTGACCACCCTGGTTCTAAGAGCGCTTTCTGATAGGTCATTGACGCCGGATTAGTGTTTGGCTTCGAGCAACAGGCCAACATCGTCGCGCCCGTCAGGTAAGATCACGGTTAGCCAACTCGCCTCACCCAGGGGAATCTCTCCTTCTTCTTCACAAAACCCAACACTTCTGTGTAAACTTCAACTCTTTCTCCTGGCTTTCAACAGGGACGCTGGTAAGCTTGATCTTCATTTCTGTCCTTCTCGAGCAGTCTGTAGTTCGCCAAGACAGTAACAAAGTCCGTCCGGCGCAACGACAAAGAACACCTTGTACGAGACGTCGCCGTGATCATCGATGCGGAAACCCGCGTCCTCCTTTGCGAACCCGTTGGCTTTCAATTCCGCAAAGGCCGCTTCAACGTTGTCGACCGCAAAGAAGCACCCATCCTGACTCGAATCTCCTCCGTTCTCGGCCAAACCGATCTCGATCCCATCTCGACCGAGTACCGCCGATCTAAACGGCTCCTCCTTCTGCGACAGAACCCGGAAGCCCATGACCGTTTCGTAGAACGGAATGGCTTCCTCAAGATTGCCAACCGGCAAATTCATATTGTCCCCGCAATATCCTGCCGCACTCTTAAAGATTGCTTTCATAATGGTCTCCGTCGCAAGCGTTCAGCGACTCAGGCGGTCGCGAAGGTAATCTTTCCAGCTGTCAGGAAGCGCGGCGACACCAAGCGCGCGCTCCATCGTCTCTCGATCCTGCTTATCAAAAGCATAAACCCGCGTGATGTCGGACACTCGAACTCCACTCGGATCTCGACTCAAGACTTCGATCTCATCGCCGCTGGTGACGATCCCTTCCTTCGCTACCGCAAAGTAAAAGCCAGTTCGCCGGCTCGCGAGAAACCTCTTGACCATGTCAGCGCGTTCGAACTTTACAGTCAGCTTGTAGCAGGGCAACCGAGGCTGAGAGACGGTTACTTCCGCAGCACCGATGCGCATTCGGTCGCCAATGAAAACTTCATCCTCCAGTAATCCCTCAGTGGTGAGGTTCTCGCCAAACATCCCGGGGACGAATTCAACTTCTGGTAGCTCATTTCTCCAGTACGCGAAGTGCTCGTGAGGATAGGCGTATACCGCCTTATCCTTTCCGCCATGGACTGTCAGGTCTGCCTGCTGGTCGCCATCCAGATTCAGCGTCCGCAGCATCAGCGGGGAAGCAACGGGGTACTTGAATATGCCCGTCGTGACACTTTTTCCCTGCCAGGAAACCTCACGCGGCAAACCTACGTTGAGCGAAACGATTCTCATTGGCTTCACCGACCCTCGGACATCAACGCGCCGAAAGCGCCGTCAGACTCCACGGAATTTACGGCCGCAAAAGTGCGTCCGGCTGCCAACCGTCGGGCTGGACGCATATTCTCGCGCCTCATCTCGGTTACTTCAATACCGACAGGAACTCGCGCCACGGACCCACTGCCGTCCTGTATTGTCCGGCCATAGTGCGCGCTATCTGAACTATGTGGTCGAGGTCATGCACGACCCAGGTCGCGAGCAGTTCCGCGAGGGTGACCGTTCCCAGCTGAGGATGCAGGCCTGTCTTCGAAAGATCTTCAAGGCCCAGGCCAAGCTCCTCAAGAACCGCGATGCTTTCGCCTCGCAATTCCTCAAAAGTGTCGAATAGCTCGTCGAGGGTCTTTCCCTTGCTCACCTCGAATTGCGCGTAGCGATCAAACGAATCGAAGGCGTGGCTCTCCCCTTTGGCGAGGATCATGCGCACACGCGGCATCCAGTCGGTGCGCTCGCCGTGGATCAAATGGCCAAGCACATCGAAGGGGCTCCAGGTGGTTCCACCTTCGTTGCTCAATATCCACTCCGAAGGAATATCTTTGAGAAGCGTGCGGACGACTTTTGGTGTACGTCTCAGGACAGTGATCGCCTGCGTAAGATTAAAATCCATTTCACGTTTCCGCCACCATCACCTCTCGACCAGCCGCGGCCCTCCTTCTGCTTTGTCTTCTTCAACTCCTGCTCTCGCCTGCGGTCAGTGGGACGGCATTGACCAAATCAGCAGCACAATCCACAGCATCTGAAGGGGCAGACGCAGGACCATCGGTGTATGGGCGCGGCCCCCTATCGTGTGGCCGATCCGCGCAGCATAAATATTGGCGGGAAACATAACAACAAGCAGGACCGCAAGGGCGCATGCAGCCCAGCGAGCGGTGGCAGGTATCAGCAGCCCGATTGCGCCGAGTAGTTCCGCGAGGCCAGTCAAAGTCACCAGCACACCGGGGCGGGGAAGCGTTGGCGGTACCATCCTCATCAAGTCATCTCGCGTTTTGGTGAAGTGAGCGATACCGGTGAAGACGAACATGACCGCAAGTCCAACTCGTGTTGCCACCGCCCAATCGTCGAGCGCCTGCAATCCGAGCGTCCCAGCAGCCCTCGCCGCGAGAATTGCACCAAGCATTAGATAAAAGACGATCATTGCAAGCTCACCAATCGTTCGCGCCCCTGCGCGCTGAAAGTGCTCGATCGATCCTTCCTTGGGCGCGGTCTACGTCAGGGACTGTCCAAATCCGAGGACGTATCCATCGACGTCGCGGACCGCGAACTCAAGCATCTGGTATTCCTTCTGAACGATTGGGCCGTAGACGACGTCTGCCTGGTTTGCACGAAGCTCATCGTGCAAAACCTGCGCATCGCGGACCCAGAAGAAGACATCCCAGGTGCCACCCTGCCTCTCATTCGGACTGATCTTTCCGGGCTCCGACACCAGCTTCAACATGATCTCGAGCCCGTCACGGCTAAGAATGGCGAACTGTGGCGGCGCCCCTCCGGTGTAATCACGATGAAAACCGAGTACCTGTTCATAGTGAGTTGCAGACCGCTCAATATCAGCTACGGGGAAGTATGGAGCGCTGCGGAGCAACTGCGCGGATTCATTTAAGGACATGTGACACCTCCACAGGATGTAACTACGGTCGCGAGAACATTCCGCCTGGTTTCACTACTGCAGACGGCTTTGAGTGATGTATTTGTTGCATCTTTGTCCTGATTGGTCGTGCTACTTGTCCGGCGACGCATCGGGGGAGGGAAAGCGTTTCGCCGATCGGGCTCGGCCCTTTGCGGCCTCAACCTCGCGGTCACGGGGCGGAGCGTTGGCAACAAGGCTCGCGAGAAGCGTCCGGGCCGTCTCGGCTATTTGTTGAACCGCTTTCGCGAAGGCGAGTTCATTGGATTTCGAAGGCCGCGTCACACCGCTCAGTTTTCGGACAAATTGCAGGGAAGCAGCCTGTATCTCTTCCTCCGTCGCGGGAGGCTGGAAATTATGCAGGGTCTTAATGTTTCGGCACATGACGACTCCTCTTTCTCAACCACTATCGAGCTGAACCGCGACGATACGACAACGGCCGTCCCGCGCGCAATGTCAATGTGTCCGCGACAATCAGGCCGACGCACGTCGGCCACGACTGTATGAACCCAGGCAGAAAGCTCCGTAGAGAGCCGATGCGAGGTCGAGCAAAGCGAGCTGCGCGGCGCTTGTAATGAACCGAGAAGGCGCGTCCATATCGCCCACCGGCAGATGGCCGATGT
>JBDTUW010000389.1:0-5017 GCA_040007555.1 Acidobacteriota bacterium
GCGTGAACGCGGTACTCACGACGGTGAACGCCTGAAGGCTCAGTTCAACGAACCGGGCGGAATTTCGGCAACCTCTCAGGGATTATTTGTAGCTGACACGAATAATCACCTGATTCGACGTATAGATCTTAAGAGCGGTCAGGTGTCGTCACTCGAACTGAAGGGTCTTGAGAAGCTGACAGCGCAGGTCATGCGAAAGTTCCGTGGGCGCGTCATCGATGCGCCAAAGCAGGTGATTGGCCCTGGTGCCGGAACCATCACGCTCTCATTTGCGCTGCCCGCAGGGTTCAAGTTCAACCAGGGGGCGCCATTCTTCATGGCCTATCAAACGAGCGACGAGAAAGCGGTGAGGATTACGTCTTCAGAGAGATCTCGAAATTTCACCGAACCAAAGTTCCCCGTTGAGATCCCTGTTGAAGCACTGACTGGCTCGACCACCGCGACAATTGACGCTGTCATCTACTTCTGCAACGACGAAACACAGAAGATCTGCCTCGTCGACAGCGTCCGGATTCAATTGCCGCTGGAGGTCAAAGCAGGAGCGCCTCGTCGCGCACAGATTGAAGTAGTGGCGAAAGCAAAGGGTGTCGCTAACTGAATTGGAAATGATGAAGGGTTTTGCTCGAGAATTCTCAGGATGTCCATCCGGTTGCTGGCTCTAGATATCGACGGGACGCTGCTCAATCCGCGGGGTGAGATCACGCCGCGAACAAGAGACGCGCTTCGCGAAGTTCGTGAACGCGGCATTCTGGTGGCATTGGTTACGGGTCGTCGGTTCAGTTCGGCGCGCCCCGTGATTGAGGACCTGGGGTTGACCGTGCCACTGGTCTCACACAATGGCGCGCTCACAAAGAATGTCGCGACCCTTGACGCGATTGGCTTTCATCCACTGGACATGGAGACTGCGCGCGAGGTGGTGAGAATCGGGCGCCGCCACGGGATCGACATGATCTGTTGTGACGATCCCCACGGGATCGGTGTCATGGTGATCCAAAGCATCTCGCCCGAGAATAGCGCGCTGCATCGCTATCTGTACAAGTATCAGGATTCCGTGCGCGAGGTCGCTGACCTGCTTGAATATATCGATCATCCACCGATCCAGATCATGTTCTCAGGTCGATGTGACCCGCTGGATGAGTTCGCCGATCAACTCCAGCGGCAGCTTGATGGGCGGATTCAGCTTTTCAAAACACGCTACCGGTCTATCGATCTGACCATCCTGGATGCCATCAGCGCGAGTGCTTCCAAGGGCGAAAGCGTCGGGGAGATCGCCGCCCGGTACGGTATCCCCGATGCCCACATCATGGCCATCGGCGATAACCACAACGATTTGACCATGCTTCGGCGGGCTGGGCTCGGGGTCGTCATGGGCAACGCCGAAGACGAATTGAAGGCGCTGGGTTTTGCATTGACTGCGTCGAATGCAGAGGATGGAGTCGCCATCGCTATCGAGGAATACATCTTGAAGAAAGGGATTAATCATAATGTCTGAGGTTCAGCGGTTTGCAGTGATCGAGACGGGGAAGGGAACAATCAAGTTCCTGCTGCACGAGGCGGAGGCGCCCCTGACGACTGGAAATTTCATCGAGCTCGCCGAGCGTGGCTTCTATGACGGTCTGTCTTTCCATCGAGTTGAGCCGAACTTTGTCATCCAGGGAGGGGATCCGAATGGCAATGGAACCGGGGGCTCCGACAAGAAGGTCAAGCTCGAGGTGAGCCCGACGCTCAAACACGGCGACGCGGGCGCAGTCGCCATGGCGCGATCACAACATCCCGACAGCGCGAGCTCACAGTTCTACATCACTCTCGGACCCGCCGCGTTTCTCGACGGGAATTACGCAGTCTTCGGCCGTGTCGTTGAGGGACAGGACGTTGCTCAACAGATACGTGTTGGCGACAAGATGGCGAGCGTCAAGATAGTCATGTGACGGGAGGAACCAGGGTTCTGGCTCCCCCCGCAACGAGCGCGCAGGATCACTGCATCTTGTCCGTGCCCGGTTTCTTCTGTTTAAAGGCTGGTGAGATCGAGATATTGTTGGTGACGGTAGTCGCTCCGCACTTTTTCGCGATCCGGGTGGCGTTGCCTTTGCTGCCCGGGTTTCTGGCCACTCCGGTCAGAATGGCGACCCCATTACTCACCGAAGCGGTCAGGCCCTGATCCTTTAGTGCAGGTGACGCCGCGAGTCGTTCGGCGATACATTGCTGAATCTCTGTATCGGTTTTCGCTGCAGCATCAGCAGTCGCGAGAACGGCGACTGAGCTGTCGGACATGCTGAAACTGCCCGACTCATGATTGCCGGCGCGAATGACGCCGCCGGGACTCAGGACAGCAACCAACACCAACTGGCAAAACAGCAGACTAAGTTTCCTGTGAATATTCCTCATAGATCCTCCTAATGGCTGATTTTTAGGCTATGAGGTGACCGCAATGTGCAGGCACTTTGTAGCAGAAGACCACCGTGCAAGGCAAGAACTATTTTACTTATGATCGTGCACTATTCGGAGCCGCGGCTGCGTGGAACCTGATAGGAGCGGCGGTGTTGTTGATCCAACCTGAGTCGCAACTCGGCCGGTTGGGAATTGCGGACCCGCGTGCGATCTGGCTTGCGCGATCACTGGCTTCGAGCGCGATGGCGTGGGGGATTGGCTATCTCCTGATTGCGCTCAATCCGCCTCGCTTTCGCCAATTCATCTGGCTTGGGGCGATCTCAAAGACGCTCTTCGCCCTCATCTCGTTGTGGGGCTTCCTCGCAGGCGGAATGGATATTGGAACACCGGCTATTGTCGACTCCATCCTGGCTGTGCTCTTCGCCGAAAGATTGGTGGCCTCGCGAAGCATGAATCGGGAGTAGGCAGGAAAGCCCGGATGCCTTGAGCGGTTGGTAATTAGTGAATCGCGAGCATTCGATCGAGAGCGAGCTTGGCCCAGTGAGCCGTCTCATCGTCAACTTTGATCTGGTTGACGACATTTCCATCGACAAGGTTCTCCAGAGCCCAGAGTAGATTTTCCGGAGCTATGCGAAACATGGTGGCGCACATGCAGAGGTCCGGCGCGAGCAGCGTCACGTACTTGTCCTTGTGCTGATTGGCCAATCGATTGACCAGATTGAGTTCGGTTCCGATCGCCCATTTGCTCCCGGCCGGCGCCTCGTTGATTGTCTTGATGATGTTCTCCGTCGAACCGAAGAGATCGGACTTCGCGACCACTTCGTAGCGGCACTCGGGATGAACCAGTACCTTGATTCCGGGAGTCTCGGCGCGTCTTTGATCGACATGTCTTTCCTGGAACCGCCCGTGCACTGAGCAGAACCCCTTCCACAGAATCAGCTTCGCATCGCGCAGTTCCTCTGGAGAATTCCCTCCAAGATCCAGCCGAGGGTCCCAGACCACCATCTTGTCGAGAGGAATGCCGTAATTGACACCGGTGTTCCTTCCCAAATGCTCGTCCGGAAAAAAGAAGAGCTTTTCACGCTGGGCGTAAGCCCATTTGAACAAGGGCGCCGCATTGGAAGAAGTACAGACCACGCCCTCATGACGACCGCAAAACGCCTTGATATTCGCCGCGGAGTTCATGTAGGTGATCGGCATGATCGAAGTGAGGCCCAGTTCGGCGAGTTGTTCCCAGGCGGTTTCCACCTGGTCGATACGGGCCATGTCAGCCATGGAGCAGCCGGCGCCGAGGTCGGGAAGGATGACCTTCTGGTGTGGCGCGCTGAGAATATCGGCGGACTCGGCCATGAAATGAACGCCGCAGAAGACGATGTACTCAGCGTCTGGTCGACGTGAGGCCATTTGCGCAAGCTTGAAGGAGTCACCGGTGACATCAGCGTGACAGATGACATCATCGCGCTGGTAGTGGTGACCGAGGATGACAACGCGATCACCGAGAACTCTCCGCGCTTCGAGGATCCGCTCCGCAAGTTCACTTTCACCAAGATCGATGTAGTCCTCAATTGATCGTCCCGCGGTTTTCTCAAGCGCGACTGCCGTTCTTTTGGTTCCTTCCATCTCGACCTCCCTCTCCCATCTCATCCAAGGAGTTACTTAGTGTTAAGTCTACACTATGTCTCGAAGTGTATATTAGACACTAAGTAATTGCAAGCGGCCATCGGTGGCGTTGTAGGCGTGGATTGGCGGGGCAGCGCGGATTGCAGGGACAGAAGGGACAGCAAGGGACAGCAAGGGACAGTAGGCGCACGCGATTCTTGCCGGCAGACAGCCGCGCTTGTTGCAGCCCTTGCAGTCCCTGTTGTCTCCGCAGTCCCTGTTGCCGCGCTTGCCTATCGATCCTGCGCCCGAACCGAAATGCCGAGCGCTTTCATCCTGCGGTAAAGATGGCTCCGATCGATACCCATGAGCTCGGCCGTGCGCGAGACGTTCCCATCCGTTTCCGTCAGTTTGCGCGAAATATACTCGCGCTCGTAGGTCTCGGACGCTTCTCGGTAAGAATCGAAGTTGTAACTGGCTGCCGGTGGCGCTTCCCCCCCGAGGATCGGCAGGTCATCCGCCTGGACCGTTGCCCGGGTATGCATAATGATTACGCGCTCAACCGTATTGCGCAGCTCGCGCACATTGCCTGGCCACGAATAATTCTGCATGCGCTCCACCGCGCTCGGAGAGAATTCCTTGGCAATTCGCTTGTTGGCTCGCGAAAACTCGCGGTTGAAGTGCTCGACCAGCAGTGCCACGTCCTCGAGCCGTTCACGCAGCGGCGGAATCTCAAACGGAATGACGTTCAGTCGATAAAAGAGGTCCGCGCGAAACAGACCGTTCTCGATCTCCGCCTCAAGCTTCTTGTTCGTGGCTGCAATCACACGTGTCTCCACGGTGACGGAATTCTCGGAACCAACCGGCTCGAAGCGCTGTTCTTCAAGCGCGCGCAGGACCTTTGCCTGGGTCTTGAGGCTCATATCTCCCACTTCATCCAGAAAGATGGTGCCCCCGTCCGCTCGCTCGAACTTCCCACGTCGCGCCTGAGTTGCCCCGGTGAACGCTCCTTTGACATGACCAAACAATT
>JBDTUW010000390.1:0-5013 GCA_040007555.1 Acidobacteriota bacterium
CCTGGCTTCGGCGCGGACCGTGCCCTTGTCGTTTCTGACCCGGTAAGTACTCGGTACCGAGTATTGCCGCAAGCGGGCTTCTCTCAAGCGACTGTGCTCAAGCAGTTTCGCAAAGATGCTATCGCCCGTGAGCTCCACCGTACTCGGATGGAAGCCTTCAGCGGCAGCCCTCAGTGGCTGCTCGACCTGCGGCTGGACGAGCAGGGCCAGGAGGACCATCGTGGCCTGAATTGACAGTCGCCTTGGCTGCCGAACGAATAAGCTCATCTTTGACCTGATCTCGTTTGCCTGCTCACGCCAAACCCCACGCGATGGGCAGTGAGTGCTCCGCACGTGTACGGCCCGAAAAGCGGCGTTTGTGGCCGTCGACCCACGAACTCGATCACTCCTCTGGTTGAGTTTTCCCCGATAGTGCCGCGCGCAGCCTTCTCCACACTTAAGATGAGCCCTCGTTAAAGTGAAATCGGTGCAGTATTGGACCACTTTGAAGAATCAGCGGAAACGCGGCGCGGAGATGTCCGTTTAACGCGAGGTGTCGGCGATCGGCGAGGCATTTTCCGCACTCTGCGAGCGGAAGTATTGCAGAAGCTTCCAACCAAGGATGAGGGCAATGATAAGACCGAAGTCCACCCAGGCGAGGTTGCCGAGAATATCGACGATTGCTTGAAACGGCGCAAGGGATAGTCAGCTCAGCGATCCCGCTCGTCACGTTTATCCACGGCCCCAACTCTAGGTTGGGTGGCGGGGGCGGCGAGTAAGGCGGGCGCACGTGAATGATCGCGTGCTGGAGGGCCGTACGGATCTGATCCATCGTCAGATGATTTTGTTTGGCATGCCGAGTAGGGCGTCTTCAGTGGTCTGGGAGGCAGGCGTCCTGGGAGGCAGACCGAGGGCGCCACAGGCAGCACATGTGGTGGGACACCATAAGAATGCGCGACGTAACCAATATGATCCATCCGCGGATCGGCTGATCGCGGTGAGCGCGAGTCGCTCACCTCTCGTCCTACCTGCACAACCTTAAAAGCAGTCAACGCACTGATCGTGAGAAGACCGCCAATACCAGCCATTGTTGCCACCGAAACGCCCTTCGTGTGCTGCTTGATCATCCCTGATTCGCTGAGAGAAGCTGTCAACCGCGTGTCACTCCTCCTCAAACTCTCCTTCGTTCTTCATGCGTTCTTCAAAGCCCTCGGATGAAGCAGGGTCGAGTTCCCATCGATGTTGATCTCTCGCTTCGACCTTCTCGGTCGTATGGAGAAACTCGCCGTCCTCGTAATTCAGTCCGACGGCCTCGCCCAGTTCATCCACGACGCTCTGATCAGGAGTAGGATTTCCTCCCCCGACACTTTCTTCGCCGACATCAGAATCTTCCCACGCTGCGTCAATGTCGCCACCCGAAAGGGCCGGAGACGTCGAGTGGTGCTGGATGAGCTTATCGAGCAGCTGTCCCTGCCCCCCCGAATTAACTTGAGATGCTTGATCGAACTCGTTTTGCACCTCTTCAGTTGGCGCGAATATTTCGCTCTCAGCGCGACCCACATCCACAAACGGTTCTTTCTTCTTCCTTGCCATCTTGCTTTGCTCCATCGACCGTCACTTGAATTTTGTTTGGCGACGCTACCGGCCGCCGCGTCCGGCAATTCGCTCGCGGCTGAATCTGCGGAGGATAGTCGCCTCTTCCTTCTGTCGACGACTGAATAAACGTAGTGCGGCCACGCTCGCGGTCGCTACCAGAATGAGAGCAAACACGGCCATCATGATGGCCGCGTACGAACCTGTCGTGTCACTCACAGTGTTCTCGATCCTAATTGTCGACCTCCGCCACTTCAATTCAGGTCCGAACGACCTAGCTTGAGGTCTCGTACGACAGCGTGTTATCTGGCGACGAAACTACCTTCACAACACTGGCGGTTTCCGAGTTGGAGGCGTGTTGAGCGATGTCGGCCTGGGCGACAATTCCGCAGCAGCGACCATTCTCATCCACCACTGGGACCCGCCTTACTTTGCTCTCTTCCATGACTTGGCAGCAGTCCTCGACGCTTGTCTCCGGCGTGACGGTTATCGCCGGACTGGACATAAAGTCTTTTGCCTTCAACTCCAATGGATTCTTGCCCACGGCCACTGACCGACACGTGATATCACGGTCGGTGATGACTCCAATTGGCTTCATACTTTCTTCGCTCTCAACCACCGGGATCTGCCCGCAATCGTGCACGACCATCAGCCGCGCAACTTCCTCAAGACTGTGTTGCGGTGTGCAACACGCCGGGTCTTTTGTCATGATATCCTGGACTTTCATGGTTTGCCTCGTTCTGTTTTATGGGAGTGATCAACTGCTCAGCCACGATGACAGTGCGTCTGTTGGATTTTCGAGCGTCATCGGTCGGCCGCCTGGACTAGCTGGTTGGTCTGCGCAGCTGCAATTCAATGGTTACGCCTTACGAGCGACCCGGTTGACCGCAGTCTTGACCGGATCGCTCGCAAATCAGGCTGAGTACGCAGACTATCGGAAAAGTTCGCGCGCGAGTGTTGAAACCGCGCTCATAACCGGCTCCACTACTCGACTGCGACGGCTGCGGGAACTACCGCTGAGACTGCTCACGAGCAAGACTCCAACGCCCACACCAACACCGAACGCGATCAAAGTTGTCTTACCGGGATTCTCGCGACCGTAATCGATCGCTTTCTCGTATTGTTCGGTGACACTCTTGTTCGCCTGATCATAGGCCTCGGTGACCTTCTGTTTGGCTTGATCGATGATCTCAGCCCCTCGATCTTCGACCTTTTCACGCACGGCTTGAGCCGCGGTGCCGACCCTATCCGTTAATGTATTGGGCGACTCAAAGCCGGGGCGAGACGTCGTGCTGGGTGTCTGCCTCGATGTTTGCGGTTGATTCTGGCTACTCGACTCCATATCTTCTCCTTTTGGTTCAGATCGTTATTGACTGGGATGCGCTAAGCTTGTGGCGGCGATTTCAATCTGCTGCTTAGCATATTGCTGAGATAAGACGTTGCCGCTCTTGTCGCCAGCGCTGCTGCTGTTACTCTCAGCGCACTGCCCCTCGTGGGCCCGCTAAACTGGGCTCCGATGTGATCACGCACCTGAGCGGCTATATCTTCGACGCCTTCCGCGAGGGCGTCTCTGATACGTTCTCCAGGGGTTGGGTTTCGCTTAAAGATACCTGCGAACAGACAGCCAAGACTGGCCGCCAGACCGAGAGCAACAAATGGATGGTCCCCGACCTGCGCGCGCCAGTCGACGGCTCTTTCTACACGCTGATCCAGACGATTCAAAGTCTCAGCGATGGCTTCCTTCTTGACCTCTATCTCCTGGCGCAAATCTTCCGGGGTCCGTTCCCTGAGTTCCGCCGAGGGCATTTCTATGATTTGTTCCTGTGCACTTCCATTCATGGATGATGCCTCCCTCTCCCGTTAATCAACGCTCAATAATCTTCTCTCGGAAGAATTTCGCTTGAACTTACTCAGGCCAAGCGCCATCAGCAATGCCCCGACCAGGGCCAGAACGCCCCCGAAAATCAGACTTGAATAAACGAGGCCGATATATGTCGAGAGTGCAATGATCCCAGCCGTGAGAAGCGCCATCGCTGCGAGGAGTCCGAAGATCGCCCCGACCGCGAAAATAATTGCCGGCCGAGGGTAACGCCGAACTTCCTGGCGCATCTCCGCTTTTAACAGGGCTAATTCGTCCTTAACCAGATCGCTTGACTGCGTCACCAGGTCACCAAGCAAGTCGCGCAGTGATTCGCGCGACTCGGCTGAAACCTGATGCTCGACCGAAACTCTTTGTGCGTGCATTGCTTCCCCCTGGCATCCGCCTGCGGGCCCATGCCTCATCGCAAAGGCTCAGCGGCGGCGAAAAATGGCGCCGAGAATAAGACCCGCTGCCCCGGCAACAAGCAGGCTCCGTCCCGGATTGCGGCGGACCTGTTCGGTGAGGTCGGCTTTGACCTTCTGTGGCTCCAGGCGCTCGATGTAATCGGCGGAGTTATGGAGCCAGCTCCGTGCCTGAGACTCGAACGCCGCTGAATCGCGCGGCGCCGCGCCGTCCGTCCTACCGAAAAGATTATCGGCGGCCTGGTGAAGTTTATCGGCGATCCGCGCTTGAATCCGATCGGAGTCCGAGCCACGAGCATCGATGTTTCTCTCGTCCTGTCGTGGCGACAACTCATTAAAATCCTGCGACGTTCTCATTTCTCTCTCCTGCTTCTTTTAATAAACTGCGGATCGGAATTTTCCGTTCCACCCGTCTGTCTGCCGCGGTGTGTACTACTTCCCACCACGACTCGTATGCTGAAAATACAATCAAGTGTCAGCACGTGATGTGATGCAAATTGCAGACCACATATGTAGCAGTGCGACCTGACCAAGGAGCCTGCCTGAGAGCGCCGACACTTGTGCGAGTACTAAGGCGGGAGCGAGCCCCGTGTGTGGGCTCCAACACCTGGCGTGATCGTCCTCTGTCTACACGGTTACCTTGCGGTGTGCGACCAGGCGAAACATTCCATTGATGGCGAGATGGAGCAAAATGTATGCGATCAGTGCAAATAGATAAGATAGTTGGATTTGCGATCCGCCCCTCGAAGGAGTCGCGACAATGCGTTCGAAGGGCGCCAGTATTGGCCAGGAAATCGCGCTGATAAATTGAACAAAGCCGTTACCCGCGCGGGCCGCCATCAGCCTCAGCAGGAACTGCAATACAATCACGCCATAAATCAGGTAAAAGGCATAATCCAGGAACTGCGACATCCGGGCTGCAGTTCTGCCCTGACCCAGCTCGCGCTCCGTGTCGGCTGCCTCGTGGACCGACTTACGCTTGAGGTCCTCGGCCACGCCGGAGATCTCCGCCGACTCCTCTGGCCCGCTGCGTGCGGACTCGCGCTTGATGCGAGTATTGACATCCTCATTTATGGAGGCCTTGACCTCACGGTGCGACGCTAGTCTCCGCTCCTCGTCCAAGAGAACGTGGGCCACGAAATCTTCCACCTGATCCTC
>JBDTUW010000391.1:0-5003 GCA_040007555.1 Acidobacteriota bacterium
CTGCCAATGCTTTTCCTGATGGGAACCTCTCACGGCGATTACATCATCCTCGGGAGCAAGTAGAGCAGGGGTCAGGAGTCAGGGATCAGGGATCAGGGATCAGGGATTTGAGTTCGTAGTACCGGCTTCAGGCGGAATGGCGCGATATCCGAAATTCCGCCTATACGGCGGTACCTACGAACTCAGACTTCTGACCCCAGACCCCTGATCCTGACCCCGCCTCCCCTGGTCCCTGCCTTGTCCCCGGTCGATCGAGCCACTATCATGACTCCAGCCTCATAAGAAACAGATTTTCAGTTAACGAAGGGGAGGAGAGTCATGCCTACTATTGGAAACAAGATATATCGTCCGCAAACCTACAATTTGAGTGGTCTCACTGGAATCTCAGATCAAACGCTTGAGATGCACTTCAAACTATACGAGGGCTATGTCACCGGCACCAATACGCTGAACGAGCAACTTGGTGAGCTCATCCAGAGTGGGCAGGTGGCGACACCGGCGTATTCCGAGCTGACTCGCCGGCTTGGCTTTGAGTACAACGGAATGGTGCTTCACCAGTATTACTTCGAGAATCTGAAGCGGCAGGGCAGCGTGGATCCGGAGAAGGGCTCGGTGTTCATGGCTGCGGCAGAAGCTAGCTTTGGCACCTACAAAGTATGGAAGGAAGATTTTGTGGGGATCGGCAAGATGCGCGGCGTCGGTTGGGCAATCTGTTACCAGGATCCCGGCAATGGACGGCTTTCAAACCACTGGGTGAGCCTGCACGAGACGGGCAACGTCGCTGGATTCACCCCGGTGCTCGTCATGGACGTTTGGGAGCACGCGTATTTGCTTGATTTCAAACCTGCTGACCGGCCAAAGTACATCGACGCGTTCTTCCAGAATATGGACTGGGAGGCCGTCAATCGCCGGCTGCTGGCTGTCAGTAACAGCGCCCGCGGCTAGTGTCCATTCCGTCACCGGGGAAGTGCTCAGGAGCCCCTCCTCGGTGACCCTCAAGCCTTAACCATCGCTCCCGGCAGTTCCATCGATCCCAACAAAATTACCCGCAAACGGCCGCTCAATACTTGAGAAATTAGTTTAACGATGGAATGCTTTTATCGATCAGCACTTACAAAAAGACCACAAGATGTAGATGTTTTTTCGATTGACAAGCTGTATGTAGTAGGTCTATATTTTGCTCCGCTTGGCGCCAAAAGGCGATAGGAATTGACGTCAAAAGGTCGATCAGCTCACCTACCCAGACAGCCTCACGAAATGCGCACCTCGGAGGGGTGCCTGTAGAGGTTGTCGGGAGGGAAGATGAGACGCCATCAAGGCGAGGACTGCCGGGGATCGCGATTTGTGAGCAACTGTGAGCCTGAAGAAGTTTAAGCTTGATGAATAAGCCACATGACAAAATCGATCCTCGAAGAGTTCTTGCCGGGTTGGTGTGAGATGCGAAGAGGGCCCCGAAGGAAGACACGTTGACAGGTAGAGTTGAGAGGACAAAATGAGCGTCAGCAAGCAGAAGGTGATTCAGTTTGTGAGTCCCAGCGCTGTAACTCCGAAAGCGACATTGGGCTTCAACGCCCAGCGTGTGGTCGCGAAACGATATTCGCTCAAAGACCTCAACGGCAATCCGCTTGAGCGATGGGATGATATTGTCAAACGCGTGGTGACGCATGTCGCGAAGGCCGAGACGGATCCGAGCCGTCACGAAGAGTTTCTAACGAACATGATGGATTTGATGGGAGTGAGGGCCTTTGTGCCCAACACTCCATGTCTGGTTAATGCTGGAAAAGCAAAGGGGCAGTTGGCTGCCTGCTTCGTTTTGCCTGTGCCCGATTCGCTTGACGGGATTATGGAGCACGCAAAGCAATGCGCCCTGATACATCAAAGCGGTGGCGGGACCGGGATGACCTATGAGTTGCTTCGTCCCGCTGGAACGCCGGTTGGCGAGGGTCGGGGCGTGGCCTCAGGTCCGGTTTCGTTCATGCAGATCGTCAATACCATGACCGAAACGGTCAAGCAGGGTGGGGTCAGACGCGGCGCGAACATGGGCATCCTCTCCGTCTCGCACCCCGACATTCTGCGCTTTATTCACGCCAAGAACGATCAGAAGAGCCTGACCAACTTCAACATCTCGGTCACCGTCACCGACAGCTTTCTCAATGCTGTGGAGAAGGGTGAATGGTTTCAAACCGAATTCGATGGCAAGCCGTGGACACAACCGGTCTTTGATCCGAAGGCGAACGACGGCGAGGGAGACGCCTACACGCACGAGGGTAAATTGCCAACCCAGCCGGGAATGGTCTTCGCGCCGGACATCTGGCTGCGGATCATCGGCTCAACTCATCGCTGGGCCGAGCCGGGAATTATCTTCATCGACAACGTAAACCGCCACAATCCGCTGCGTAATTCCATGGGTCCCAAACGCGCGAGCAATCCTTGCGCCGAGCAAATGCTCCATGATTACAACGCCTGCAACCTCGGCTCGATCGACGTCGCCAAGTACTACGATGAAGCGACCGATGACGTGGACTGGAACCGATTCTCGAATGATATTTACTGGTGCGTGCGTTTTCTCGATAACGTGATCGACACCTGTGAATGGCCGCTCGCGCAGATTCGCGCGACGGTGGAGCGGACGAGACCGGTTGGCCTGGGGATTATGGGTTTCGCAGACCTCCTGCTTCAGAAACGCATCTCGTACGGAACCGAGGAATCGACCGTTTTTGTCTCTCGTCTGATGGACTTCTTCCGCAAGGAGTCATGGAAAGCATCTCTCTCGATTGGGGCGGAGAAGGGTGCAATGCCCGAGCTTGAGCCCAACCGCGACCTCTATGAGAAACTGATTTACGACGAAGTTGGACTTGATCGATCGCTGCCGCTGACTCCTCGGAACTACGAGGTAACAACAGTCGCACCGACGGGAACCATTTCGCTGGTGGCGGAAACGAGTTCCGGCTGCGAACCTAACTTCTCCTACGCGTATGTCAGGCGGGACACGATCGGCACCCGCACGTATGCTCACCCGGTGGCGGCGCGCGCTCTTGGCATCGATCTGGACCCGGCAAGCGCGGAGTCGATCGAGCGAGCCGCGAACTACATCGTCGAGCATCGAGATGAGCTGCCAGAATATTTTGTCGATGCGCACACACTGTCGCCTGATGATCACCTGCGCGTGCTCAGCTCGTTTCAGGATTACATTGACAATTCGATCTCGAAGACGGTTAATGCCCCCGCAAGTTACTCGCTCGAAGACACTGATCGTGTCCACCGTCTGGCGTGGAAGGCTGGCGTTAAGGCTGTCAGCTACTACCGCGACGGATCGAGAGACGATCAGGTGCTGACCTCGTTCAGCTCAAACACACCGGCAGAGCCGGCACCCGCCGCGACGGAGGCGTCTGCAACCAACGTTATGGAAGTGGCAAATGAGCCGGAAGTGGCGCTGGTTCCGGCGATCAAGCCAGCGAGAGAAAATGCGAGTGGAAAGCTCGAGCGACCACGCGAACTGATTGGGGCAACCTGGCAGATTCCGTTCGACCATCAGAATCTGTATGTCACGGTTAATCACGACACGCGCCGCGTGCTTGAGATATTTGCAACTGGAGGCGGACTCTCGGTTTCGGTAGGTTTGCTCGCTTCAAAGATGCTTCGCGGTGGATTTGAGCCGGAGGAAGTTGCTGCCAGTCTCAACAAGGTCATCGGTACCCATTCGGTTTGGTTCAACGAGCGTCTCTGCACCTCGCCGGAACAGGCGGTTGCGGAGTGCATCATGGTTACCAAGCGCCGCGTACTGAACCTGCCTGACTCAGCTCGCGCAGCTGCAAAGATGTCGGCAGTCGTGACGATCAATTCGCCAAAGAGCACAGCGCCAGCAGCGCGCGTGCAAATTACGGTATGTCCCGAATGCAGCGGGAGCCAGGTTGAGTTCAATGGTGGTTGCTACACCTGCCGGGATTGCGGTTTTTCGAAGTGCGTCTAGTGGATTGAGATGTTCGCTTCAATGCACGGGGAACCCGCCAGTTCCTCGTGCATATTTCTTTCCATCACCCCGTTCATACTGCGCCGATCCTCCACGGCTGCTTTGATCATAGAATCAGGCGTTGTTGCTCGATGTTCGCGGGCGCCAGGAGGAATCTTGGTTCGGGGCTCTGCACACCGGTAAGGAGACCAGCGACAAATTCGCCCATGGCCGGGCCGTGTTTGAAACCGTGACCTGACCCGCCACCGACCAACCACACATTCTCCAGGCCAGGGTGCCGGTCCACGAGGAAATTGCCCGTTCGTGTATTCTCATACTGGCAGACTCGTGATTCGATCAATGGCGCCGCCTTTAAAGCCGGAAATCGCTCCGCAAGCATTTCCCTGATAAGTGAGAGCGAGGAGCTCGTCACCTGGCGATCGTCAGTATCCGGATCTATTGGGGCGCCGTGGCGATGAAGGGCGACCTTGAAGCCTCTGTGCTCAATGTCAGGAACTCCGTAAAACTCCGAATGGAAGTCGATCCACGGGGGTATGGCGGGTACTGTAAACCGCGCGTCACCTGGCGGCACACCGAAGAAGCAGACCTCCTGGCGCGTTGCCTGAATCACTTCTCCAAGCAACTCAGGGAAAAGCCTGGGAAGCCACGCCCCACAAGCAAAGATATACTCGCGCGCGCGGAAGCTTTCGCCATTTGTCGTGAGGGCCTCGGCGAGATCCGTGCCACCGTTTGGCGGCGGCAGTACGGCCGCCTGCCGATACTGGACCCCCGCCGCTTCGGCCTCGCGGACAAGACACTGCACTGCTCGACGGGCGAGCAGCGTGCCGCCGTCAGGTTCATAAAGGGCCCAGGTCACTGGCCCAAAGGAGATCTGAGGATAGCGATGGTCAAGCTCAGCTCGGTCGAGTTGCTCGAATCGGACTCCGACATTGGAAAGCGTCGACGCCGTTGCCAGCGTCAGTGGGTCGGCCTCTCGTGCCATCCAGAGCACGCCAGTGGGAAGGAAAAGCTGCTGACGCGCCTGATGGACCCG
>JBDTUW010000392.1:0-4986 GCA_040007555.1 Acidobacteriota bacterium
ATGAGAAAGGCTACGGTGCCGGTCGGCTTTTCGGCTGAGGGCGCCGCGTCGATGCGCTCGACGGCGCGGCGCGGGAAGTAAATCACAGCAGCGATGGCGATCAACGCAATGCCGGCCGCAACCGCCAACGTCCAACGTAACGGTACCGACGAGTTGCGTTGGGTGGCCTGGTCGACGTTCCCGTCTTCCGGTTCGACTTTCACGGAGTGATCTCCTCGCCGATGGCGGCTTCAAGCTGAAGAATGCTGACGCGGTAGTCAAATTGAGCGCGAAGATACTGCTGGCGTATCTCGACTCGCGTCCGTTGGGCTTCGAGCAGCGGAAGGAGGTCGGTCGCGCCTTCACGATAAGCGACCTGCGCGATTTCCCGCGATTCGTCGGCCTGAGGCAACAGGTCTCGTTCGAACGTGGTCATCTGCGCGCGCGCAGTCTCATAGGCGCGCCAGGCCGATTCGACTTCCGCCAGCACCCGGTTGTGGACCAGTTGACGTTCCGCTGTTGCGATTTTCTCATCGGCAACGGCCCGCGCGATCTCTGCCTGATTGCGGTTACTGATCCGCAGCGGGATCGTCACTCCGAAGAGCACCGTGTTATCCACGCCGACACGCTTGTAGCCAGCAAACGGTGTGAGGTCCGGCACCCCGCGCGCGTGTTCAAGCGAGATTCGTCGTTCGGCCAGCGTCACGCTGCGTTGGGCCGATTGCAGGTCGGGGCGATTGCGTAAGGCTTTCTCGCGCAGCGCCACGATGTCTGTCATGACTGGTGCGGCGTCGAATTGCCCGGCGACCGTGACGGTTTTTTCAAGGTCGGGTTCGTTCAGCAGTTCGAGCAGTCTGATGCCCGCCTGTCGCAGGGCCAGTCGCGCCTGCGACACTGCCGAGTCGAACTTCAGTCGTTCGAGCTTCACCTTGAGCAAATCGCTTCCGGCGATCGCACCTTCCTCCAGACGAACCTGATTGAGCTGCACCAGCTCGCCGAAGTAGCGCCGCTGCTCTTCGATGAGTTCGAGAGCGAAGCCAGCCAGCAACGCTTCATAAAAAGCGCGCCGGATCCCGAACAGGCGCAGCCTCAAGACATCGGCCAGTTCGGCTTCGGCCACCGAAACAGTCATATCGGCGACCTCAATGCGTCGCTGCCGTTTGCCGCCGAGCTCGATGGTCTGCGTGTAGGTCGGCCCGGCTTCATAGAGTCTGGCGAACGGTACGGTGAATGGCGAATTGCCGTTGACTTTGATGTTTTCCGTCGAAACGGTGAGCGAAGGATTGGGGCGGAGCCGCGCGGCGATCTGCTCGGCCCTTGAGCCTTCAACACGGTAGCGCCCGGCCTCGACGGCAAGATTGCGTTCAAGAAACCGCGCCAGCACCCGATCGAGCGTCAGCGGAGACGCCAAATCCAGTTGCGCCTGTTGCCCGCGCTGAGCAGGCTGCAATGAGTGCACGGGCATTGGCGTCTGCGCCGATGTAGCCCGCCACCCCCCGAATGTGACGAGCGAAAGAAGTGCGAAATACTTGATAGATGTCTTCACTTATTGAGGTCTACTCAACCTTGAACTCGGTGAGCGGAAGCCGCTCATCGAGTTTGTTGTTCTTGATGTGGAACTCGATGTCGTAAGTGCCGTGTTGCGGGATCGTGACGTCAGCGACATAGATGCCGATCACCTTGCCGACGCGGGCTTTCATCTGCGTCGCGGGCGATCCGGTGGCCTGGGCGCGAATTGTTAGAGTTACCTCGGCCTGCTCGACGGGCGAGCCGTCACTGAGGTCGGTGAGGTGAATGCGGAACTGGCTCGGCTTGCCGGACTTCAATGGTTCGTACTCGAAGAAGTTCTCAATCCGCCCGGTGAACTCCGTGCGTGCGATGGCCTCGCCTGCTTCAGCCCCGGTCGCAATACGTTGTGGTGTGGTGCACGACGTCAAGGCGAGCGAGACCGCCAGTGTGAGCAGCCATAAACCCCTCTGACCACCGCCGGTAGTTGTTGTGGGAGGAATGAGAGAAAGAGACCGTGGTATCAATTAAGATCGCCGTTCTACTTGAGAATGCTGATCAAGGCCTCTGTTGCTTCGTGAACGAAAAGCGGCGCAAGCCTGGAAACGGCGAGCAGCGTTAAAACCGCGACTGTGCCAATAAGGAAAAGTTTGTGGACGCTGGGGCGTGAGAGCGCGACCATTCGATGAGACGCAGGCGGCGCGTCACTCAGCTCCAGTAGCCGCTCGACGCGCCCTTCCACATCAGGCACCTGATGTAGAAAGAAACTTGAGGCGATCGCCGGAGTTGGCGTCACCCCGTAGCGCCGCAGCTTTATCAGCGCGGCCGCGATCTCAAGCGGCACACCCGTCCGCGCGGCCGCGACCTCGTCGCAAAGCAACTCCGCTTGCTCCGCTCGCCATTGCAATACACACCGGGTGAGCGGGAAGGCAAGTGAGGCATAGCCGCAGAGCGAGAAGGCCAGTTTCATCAGATTATCGCGACGTGAGTCGTGCGCCGCTTCGTGCGCGATGACCCCGCGCAGTTCATCGACCGTCAGAGCATTGAGAAGTCCTGACGACAGGACGAGGCGCGACCGGCGGAAGCCCCAGACGAACGAAAAGGGATGGTCACTCATGACCAACCCAATCCTCATCCCGCTTTGAGCCGCGACCTGGTGAATCAAACTCAGCGTCTCGGGTGACGGCGGCTGCGCGGCAGCGTCCAATCGCTCGATCAGAGTATTCAGGCGGCGGTACCCGCGCAGGCTGAACCACGCCGCAGGAATTAGTGAAACCGTGACCAGCGACACGATGCCGTAAGCGAGTGCTGGCTCAAGCCGTGCTGTCAGTTCGCCGAGCAGATGCAGCTGGTGTAGCGGCTGCGCGTGCGTTGCGTCGAATCTCGCCTCGCCCATCCACCATTCCGGCAGGAAGGCCGCCGCCGTCAGCCACGCGGCAGTGAAGGGCGGAAGGACGACCGCCAGCGAATAAACTCCGGACAGAGTCTCTGGCTGCCACCGCCGCCAGCCTTGGGCCGTCGCGCGACGCACGGTGCCGGCCATGGCAAAGCCGCACAGAGCCAACAGCGTGCTGAACAGAATGAAATTCTCAAGCGGCGCGATGAGCTTCACTTAGTTCTCTTTTCTCCGGCTTGCGCCGCGCGCTTGGCGCGGATCATTTCCTCCAGCTGGTCGAGTTTTTCATGATCGCTGCCGATGAGGTCAACGAAGGTCGAGATTGCTGGAGCACGGAACTGGCCGATCAACGCTCCCAGTACCTCTTCGACCATCCCGCGCTCGAATGCGTCGCGGGAGTAACGTGGCGCATACACGAACGCCTTGCCTACTTTTTCGCGCAAGAGGTAGCCCTTGCGGTGCAAGCGATCGAGCGTCGTCAATACCGTCGTGTGTGCGATCTCGCGGTCCTTCCTCAACGCCTCCTCTACTTCGTTAACCGTTTGCGGCGATGTCCGCCAGAACAGCTCCATGACGGTAGTCTCCAACTCCCCCAGCACGTGGCTCGCACCGTGCGCGCCGGTCTTGAAGCCCCGTAAAGTAATTTTCGGACGGATTCGCATATGGAGTGTCACTCACTGAAGTCGAGGATCACCTCGCCAATAGCATAGTCGTTTCGTGAAACTATCGTCAATAGTCAGAGGGGTGCCTATCGCTCGGGCACGCACTCCTGCAAGCCAATTCGAAAAGAGAGGCTATCCGGTTTGTCCTGCCAAACGCCGTGACCTGCCGCAATTCGCTCGCTCACTGGGGAGACAGCACCTCCTATCAGTTGTCCCCTTCTGGCTGAGCGAGGGCGAGAAACGCCCTGACTGCCGGGCTAAGGTGCTTGTCGTTGCGGTACACGATCTTTAGCTCACGACGGATTTCCAGGTCCTGAACTTTGATGGCAAGGAGAGTTTTCGCTTGCATCTCGGTCTCCACTGCAAAGGACGAAATGAAGGCAATGCCCAGTCCATTCTGAACCGCCCTCTTGATAGATTCGGGATTTGACATCTCCATGACGGGCGTTGCTTCGACGCGATGCTTTCGCAGAAGGGCAGTCACGACCGCCTGAGTCGCTGAGCCTTTCTCGCGGATGATAAATCGCTCCCCGGAAAGATCCCGCGCTTTGACAAGTCTTTTGGCTCCGAGTCTGTGGTCGACAGGCACAATCAAGACCAGGCGGTCCATAATCCATGGCTGCACGCGTACCTCATCGCCAGTCAAATGGCCGCCGACGAAGCCGAAATCGTACTCGTTCCTGCTCACTCCTTCTTCAATTTGCCGAGTGTCCTTGACGGCGAGGTGGACGTCCACCTTTGGGTAGCGCCGTTTAAAATCCGCAATGGTTCGCGGAATGACGTACATGCCGGGAGTCGTGCTGGCGCCAACTCGCAGTGACCCGCGCTCGAGCCCCTGCAACTCGTCGATTGCACCCCGGGCGTCGGCCATCGACGCGATCACTCTACTGGCATAGGACACAAGCAACCGGCCCGACTCAGTCAGGGCAGTCTTCTTTCCCAGTTGTTCGAACAGCTTCGAGCCAAGGTCTTGCTCGAGGTTTCGCATCCGCACGGAAACGCTCGATTGGCTGAGATTGACCTCCTCCCCAGCCCGCGTGAAGTTCAAATGCCTGGCTACACTGAGAAACACCTCCAAGTCACGAACGTCCATCGAATCATCTCCAAACACTATCGTAATGATTAGAACAATTCATTTCTCCAATGATGGTGATGATACTAGCATGCATCCACAAGGGAGGCGGTGAGGCCGCAGTGTGCAACAAAATCGGCCCGCAGGTGGCCAGGAGGACCCGTTACAGAATCTCCTGGCGCAAATGACGAATCCGTGAGCCTGGTAATTTTCTGCCGTCGGGTTCAAGGGCGTCTCGAGCTGTAGCCATCGGCGAGGGACTTCCAGTCTCTATGGTGAAAGTAAATAATGATCAACAAGGATGACGCCAGCACTCAGCCGAGTGATAGTCAGACAATTGACATCTTGCGCGAATGGCGTGAATCCGCGTC
>JBDTUW010000393.1:0-4974 GCA_040007555.1 Acidobacteriota bacterium
TCGGTGACGATGTCGGGTGTTGCGCTCGTCTTGCTCGCATCAAATTGCGATGCTCCCTCTGCTTGCGCTGCTCCTTCTGTCCTTTCGGTCAGCTTGGCGAGCCCGAAATCGAGGATTTTGACGTAGCCATCGGGCCGGATCATGATGTTCTCCGGCTTGATGTCGCGATGGACGATACCTGCGGAGTGGGCGGCGACAAGGGCGCTGCATATCTGGCTCGCGATCTCGAGCGCCTCCTCGGTGGCTAACTGGGTGCCGGCGATCTTCCTTCTTACCGTGGCGCCTTCGATAAACTCCGTCGCGATGAAGTGGACATCATCCGACTGCCCAACCTCATAAATGGTGATGATGTTCGGATGGTTGAGGGCGGAGGCCGCCTGGGCCTCCTGGGCGAAGCGTCGAAGGCGCTCGCGGTCGCGGGTGAAGTGTGGAGGAAGAAACTTGAGGGCTACCTTACGCCCCAGGCGAGTGTCCTGGGCAAGGTAGACCTCTCCCATGCCTCCTGCACCGAGCAGCGAGACAATCTGATATCTGTCAACTCTTGAACCCGGGTTGATGGATGGCATCTGAGATCAAGCTCTCCTCAGAGTGGTCCACTCTAACGGAGAACTGCGGTGTGCTGCAAGTGCGCGTTCAGGACAATGAAATGCTTGCGTTGACTTCTCCTAAACGATTCGGAGAGGAAACCTTACTAGCGGCCTCCGACGTCATGGACTCGCTTAAGAATGAGCAGTGTGATGTCGTCATACTGTGGAGCTTTTCCGGCGAAACGGTCGACCTCCTCGAACACCTTTGCCACAAGTGTTTCGACCGGCATATCCGCAAGCGGACGAAGGAAGTCGGCGAGGCGCTGCTCGCCGAACTCGTTCTCATCGACGTCCTGAGCTTCGGTGACGCCGTCCGAGTACAGGGCCAGAAGGTCCCCCGCATGCAGCTCAATCGCTTCCTCTTCGTAGGGCATATCGGGTATCAGGCCTAACGGCGTTCCCGTTGCCTTGAGCCAGATCGCCTCGCCGGATGCGCGCAGCAGCAGGCAGTCAGTATGGCCAGCGTTGACGAAGCGACCTCTTCCCGAAATCGGATCAAACTCGGCAAGAATCGCCGTGACATATTTATTGGAGGGCGTACTGGCGTAAAGCAGTTCGTTGGTGTGGGCCGCAAGGTCCGTCAGGTTCGGAATTCTCCCGAGCAGCGCGCGTAAAGTCGCCTGCATGTTGCTCATCAACAGGGATGCTGGCAGCCCCTTCCCGGACACGTCGGCAACGCAGAAGAGATACGGTGAGTCCTCCGATCTTGTTCCGACGGGAAGAGCGTCGTAGTAATCGCCGCCGCACTCGCGGGCCGGTCGGTTCTTCGCTGCGATGGCACACCCGGTGAGTTGGGTGATCGAGGCAGGGAAGAGATTCTCCTGAATGCTGGCAGCGAGCTCCAGCTCCTGCTCCATTCGCCTCCGCTCGATCGCTTCGCGGAAGTACCAGGAATTGACAAAAGCCACCGCGGCTTGAGCGACGAGCCCCGCACCGAATTCCAGGTCGGAGTTTTCGTACTGAAGATTGCCCGGACGGGGGCCTAACGCAATCACCCCAATAGGCTCATCGGACGCTCTCATTATGAAGACAACTTTGGTGCCCTGGGCGATCAGGCTATCCTTCAGCGCTCCCTCTGGAAGCTCCTCAACCGCCGCCACCTCGGGAAGGCCCGCAAGTTGAGGGAGAATCTCCTCCGGATGGCTGAACTCGATGCCGCGACCTCGAGTGACCGTGGGATGGCCACGCTTGTGCGCGATGACGGCATATTTCCTGACCGCCCATCTGCCGGTGAGCGTCAATGTCAGGAGCCTTGCGACTCCATCAGGGTCGAGGGAGGAAGTGAAGCCGCGGACGAGGTCGAGGAGAGTACGCAGGTCCTGAACCTTCTGATCGAGATCCTCATTCAATCGTCGAGTTTCGGTGTGCGATCGGGCGTTCTCGATGCCGCTTGCCGCGATCCCGAGCAAAGCTTTGACGAATTCGGTCTCGGACCCATCGACGGTCCTGTTCATTGGCCGCCCGATCCCGAGCCAACCTACAGGTTGAGCCTCGTCTCCGATGGAGAATATATGATCGATTCCGGCGTTGCGAACTTCCTCCTCGCTGTATGGCGTCCCGACCTTGAGCCCTGGCAGACCTCGAATCAGCGCAAGCTGCACTACTCCATCCTCCTCGACGGCGATAAAGGCGCGACTGACCAGCATTCTGCCCATCACCGAACGGAGAAGATGGCTTAAAAGGTCTGCGAGGTCGAGAGAGGAGTGGAGAAGTTGCGCCGATTCCAGCAGGGCTTCGAGACGAGATGCCCCGAGAGAGGTCAGGTTTCTATCTGGTTGCGGCATGTGGGGCTTGTCTCGGCGTGGAGGTCGCGGTTGTCTTTACGCCCGGTCACTCGGACTTGCGCAATCGCTTCATCATATGCAGTTCGTTGTTCTTTCCCGGAACGATCTCGTAATGGACTTCATCCATCAAGGTCTTCATCAATCGCATTCCGAGCCCGCCGGATTTGCGCTGCTCCATCAAGTGCTGCAGGTCCTCGTCCAAAACTGCATTTGGGTCGAACCCGCGCCCGGTGTCGATGACCTTTATCCAGAGGGTATCTTCGTCGACGATCGCTCGAATGACGACCTCCTTACTGAGATCGTACCCGTAAGCATGCTCCATAACATTGGCACAGCCCTCATCGACGGCCAGTTCGATCTTCGCCACTTCCTCTTCCGTGAGCCCTGCCTGCATGCCTACGCTTGCGACAAACTCGCGAATGAGAGCGAGGTTCTCGGTCGATGACGGGACGTGGAGCGTAAACTTTCTCTCGATCGGGGCCATCACTTGGCACCCTCCGTGGCCGGCATGCCCGTGAAGCACGCGACGGCAGTTGGCACATCATCCAACAAGTCAAAGATGTCCTGGAAACCGAGGATCTCGAAGGTATGTCTTACCTTCGGAACCAGACCGCAGATCTTGATGTCACCTTGGAGTTCTCGAATCTCCTCGATAAAACTCATGAAGACGCCGAGGCCCGCCGAAGATATATAAGTGAGGCGCGCGCAGTCGACGGCGATGCGGCAATGTCCCGCCTGCATCTGAGCCTGGACAATCTCCTCGAACTGAGGCGCGGTATGGGCATCAAGAAAGCCCTCGATGGTGATCACCTTCACTCCGTCATAATCCGAGGTATGAATCGCAAAGGGATTCGGCACGATTAATTTCCTCCTTAGAACGATCGCAATCTTAGCATGTTTGTCGGTCTTAACGCTGTCAACGAAAACCGCACCGGCTCGCGGATCAGCATACTTCGACGATCACCAGTGTCTGGTCGTCCTGCGGGGGCGTCGCCCCAAGAAAGGCGCTGACGTCCTTGAGGACTGCGTCACGAGTTTGCTCTGCGTCGAGGTCATCAACTCGCGCCGCTACTTCCATGAGGCGCTCCTCTCCGTACTCATCTCGTTGTTCATTCATCGCTTCTGTGATGCCGTCGGAGTAGAGGAACAGCTTGTCCCTCGGTGCGAGTTGGATTGTCTCGACGGTCAGGGCGCGATTGAAGACCTCGCCGGAATTGAGGCCAAGCCCCAACCCCCGCGCGCGCAATAGGCTGGTTCTTCCTGCTTCCCGCTGGCGCCAGACCGGGGGATTGTGGCCTGCTCTTGCGTACGAGAACGTCTGTGATGAAGGATCGATTACGCCGAGCAACAGCGTGACAAACATCTTCTTGCCGCAGGCAATGTAGAGATGCCGGTTGACCTCGCGCAGAATCTCCCCAGGGTCGCTCGAGGCCTCCGCGACAGATGCCAGCAGCCCCTTCGTCAAAGTCATATACAGCGAGGCGGGAACTCCCTTGCCGGACACGTCTGCGACGACAATCCCCAGGCGATCGTCGGGCAGGATAATGAAATCGTAGAGGTCACCGCCGACTTCTCGAGCCGGGCGGCAAATCGCAGCGAGGCGATATCCCGGAAAGACCGGCGGGTGTTCGGGAAGCATCTGCTGCTGAGCGCGACGCGCGACGTCAAATTCGGCCTTGAGACGCTCGCGATCGACGCGGTTCGCGCGCTGTGCCTCGGTGGTCCAGGCAGCCTCAGCCTCGCTCGTTGATAACTCAGCACCCCTCAGCGCCCGCCAGACCGCGAACAGGAGGGCTCCAGAGAGGAGTAACCAACCCCACAGCCCTGTTGAATGCAGTGGGGCGGCGGTTTGCGCCACAAGGGCGCTGATCCGAATGGCAAAGTCTCCGGCAAGCAGCGCGATAATCGCTGCAAGAAGGCCAACCCGATGGGTCAATTGGTCGAGCGCCACCATGAGAATTGCCGCCGTCAACCAGGCAGCTGGCAAGGATGACTGAAAGAGATTTCCTCCACTAAGAGCTGTCGCTCCTACGATCACGCCCAGCATCCGAATTAACATCGGCCGGCCCAGCACGCTTGCCGCAAGTGGGATCACCAACACATACAGGAAAAAGAAAATGTAGGCGCTGATGCTGAACGGCTCAGCCGGACCTGTCAGCAGGGGCAGACGCGCCGTCATCATATCTGCCAGCGCGTCAGTGCTACGGAGGTCTGAATCCGAGAAGAGCCGGCTTTGCGCGATCAGCATTGCCGAGACTGGGATGATCCATCCCAACGCAAGACCAGTGAGGAGGTTGGCGCCAACCAAGCGCGATCGGACGTGTCCGCGCAACAGAATCTCGAGGCTGCGGAGCGGATTCCTGGCCAGATGCGCGCTGAATGGGTAACCCGCACCCCAGATAAGAGCCAGAGGAACCGAGAAGAGCAGGCTCAGTAGCGCGATCGCCAGCAATGCCAGCATCCCGCCCAAATAGTACTTCTGCAGCTGCGGAACCTGACGAAGACTCACATAAACATCATCAAAGAGGCTGCTGTTGAGTATCCAGAATGCGATCAGGACGAAGAGTCCGATCGAGACGGGTGGCCACACGCGCCGCGCGAAC
>JBDTUW010000394.1:0-4971 GCA_040007555.1 Acidobacteriota bacterium
CCCCCCATTCGATAAATCAGTCGTCCTTCAATCCACGGCGATCGTTACTCGATTTGAGCTTCGACCACCAAAAGTCATCAAGACTTCAACCGCCGCACCGCTTGGGGCGTCGGCTGGTACCTGCACATTAATCTGCCAAAGACCAACGAAACCCGGAGCCAATCCGCTGAAATAAACCGTCGCCGCCTTTCCGCCGATAGTGATCACGGGCAGCTCAAAAGTCGCGATCAGCGGGCTTGATGTCGCCGCCTCGCCATCCTTGACTGCAACCGCAGCACCGTTGGCAGCGTTGACAAGTCCGGCGCCTGTTCCCGATGCAAAAAGCGAAATGTAGTCACCTTTGTGTGCACGTTTGAGCTGCGGATTCGCGGCGGGATCTCCATTGGGAGTGTAATCGGAATTGAGCGCCGCTGCCTGACCCTGCCCCGTGCTGTTCGCGGTGAAGACGGCAGGCGCCACAGTTCCGATCTGTGCCGCTCCAAACGCGGCAACGCCGTCATCGCGGAGCGCCACCACCTCGGCCTGACCCGCAACTGTGCTGTACGGAAGCTGGTAATTGATCTGTCCCGGACCGGCATAGAATAGTGGAGCCGGGACGCCGTTGACGAAAACCGACGTGCCCTGGAGCGAGCGCGGCAATGGAAGCGTCGAAGCTGACGCCCCGACGCCTTCGACAATCAGATTCGAACCGAAAAGAGCACCGATCTCGCCCGCCGCAACGAGAGAACTGAAGCTCGCCGCTTCAACCGTTGTCGCCTGTTGAGAACTGACAGTCGAGGCCAGACCCAGCCTGCGCGCGTTGGTAAGGCTGCCATTGCTTTGCTTGACGCGAACCACGTAAGCACCAGGATTCGTCAGCTCAGAAGCAGGGATCTGAGTCGCGAGCGATTCCGGCCCAGTCAAAGAGGTTTGAGAGCCAAGTTCCAGACCATTGAAGACGACTTTTGCACTCGCGCCGAAGTCACCGACTGCCGTCAGGTCGATACTCGTTGCCTCGCTCGAATCGAGATAATTCGATGGCCCACTGGTCTTCGAGAGCCGGATGAGTAGCGCGGGCCCCTCGGCGCTGACGTGGAGATTGATCGTCTCCTGAGTCGAAAGGCTGCCATCAGTGGCCGTAAACGTCACCTGTTTCGTGCCCAGCTGGTCGGTCGCGGCAGTAAACGTAAAGCGCTTCTCGATTGAGTCGAAGGTTGAATTCGGTAAGGCACTGGCAGTCACCGAGACCGGCGCCCCCTCAGGGTCCGTGGCCGGAACGTCGAAGCTGATGGTGTCGCCGACGACAAGGATACGGTCTGCGAGCGAAGCAAAAACCGGCGCGCTGTTCGGTGCCCGGACCACAACCGAGGTGGTGTAGATGTAGTCATCCTCAGGGGAGACCTGATTGTTAGCGGCATTGCCTGCAGCATAGAACGTGACGTCGCCAGTGGCGGCTCCGGGGGCCGTCCAGTTGAACGACCAGCTGTTCGAGCCGGCTTTGCCTGGCGCGGTGCCATCTTCAGCGGGTAGTGATGTCTCGGTGGCGAAGTGCGAGACATATGTCCGTGCCCCTGCATCGCGCTTGATCGTTTTGATGGCGTCAAGGATGGTCAACGTTCCAATCGTGCTGGAGTTTCCAGCGGCATTGAGAACGGTCGTTTCAAAACCCCAACGCCTCGCAGTCGGATGAGCGACAGTGACAGTCAGGTTGTAGGTCTGGCCGGGACTAAAGATGGATGGCAGGCCCGAGAGCTGCACGCTGCCCCCACTATTGGGAACATTGGGCTGGCCAAAGGTGTAGTGGCAACCGATACAGGTGCCCTCATCGGGCGCGCCGGTGAAGCCAAGCGGGGGGCCTCCAAAGACCTTGGCCTGGACACTCACATCGGCTCGATCGCTGAACAGATAAAAACTCATGATGAGGGCCACAAACACCGAAAAAACAAACTTCTTCAGAAAACGCATGACATTGGGACGATCAAACCCTGTCCCCAGTCGAACAATTTTGCTCTTAAACACTCTCAAAGAAATCCGAGCTCTGGAAAGGTTCCGTTGAGGACCTGAACCGGATCTCCGCCAAGCCACTTCGTGATGAGCTCCGTGTACACTGAGCGAAAGTCGACGTACCAGCGGAGATTGCCGCCAGTCAGATTCGTCAAATCCGGGTCGGGGCCGTAGACGCCGCCTTTAACCGCGCCGCCGAGGAGCAATATGTCGTTGGCCGTTCCGTGATCAGTTCCAAAACTCGCATTGTCCGCGATGCGACGACCAAACTCGGACCAGACCATGACGGCGACCTTGTTGCCCCATCCGAGCAGGGCCAGATCGTCATAAAATGCCTTAAGACCAGCAGCGAGGCGCTGATGCAGTGTCGCCTGATCATTGGTATTCGGATTCCCCGTACCATTTTGGTTCGCGTGTGTGTCGAAGCCGCCCAACGAAATATAGAAGACCCGCGTTCCAACGATGGGGCTTGTCGACGCGATCAATTTCGCAATTAACCTCAGGCCGTAGTAGAAGTTATTACCGGTCGGGTACGTCCCTAGATTTGGAGTCGCAGACGCGGCTGTCACCTGGTCAGCTCCGGCAATTGCATCGAGACTTGTCGTTTCCCAGAGGTCGTCGTACGGGTTCTCCGACACGGCCGTGTCAATGACCTTTGCCGCGTTGATCTGATTGTTGCGTTCGCCGTTGTTCGTTCCATTTGTTGTCGTATTGAACGAATAACCACTGGCGGTCCCCGTGCTGCTTGCATTGACGCCCGCGACCTTTGCGCCGGCTGCATAAAGGGTCTTGTTCACACCCCCAATGCCGATCGTATCGAGGGAGTTTCCCGCATCGCCAAAAAGCGCTGAGTGGCGGCCGATCCATCCAGAACCTGAAAGCGCAATATTCGAGGATGGGATACCGGTGTAGTAATTCCGTCGTGAAGATTCGTGCGAAAGGTTGGGATTCGGATAGTGAGCCGACTGAATGACGGCAACCTTGCCCGCATCAAACACGGGTTTGAGCGTCGCAAAATCCGGCGTCATCCCCATCGTTGGCAATGCGTTGAACGTATTACTGCCGTAAAGTGGCAGAATCTGAGCCTGAGGGTGCGCAATTCTTGGGCGAAGGCTGGTATATGTCGCATATTGCTTCAGCGGGACGATCATGTTGAGACCATCATTGCCGCCCCCCAACTCAACAATCACCAGCACGTTGCCATTTCCAGCCGCATCGTTGGTCAACTGCCTGACGATGGTGGTTCCACGCGCTGTTCGGTTGAGCACTGGCAGCATCATCCCTGCGCCGGCTGCGCCCGCACCTGTCTTCATGAAATCGCGACGCGTTTGCTTCGACATTAGCTACTCCTTCAAATACTGGCAAATCACTGGCAAATCATTGGCAAATCACTGGCAAATCATTGGTTCAGCTAGATCAGTAGTTCTGGGTTTCCGGACGCGCAAGCAAAAGATGAAGCAGCCCGCGGACTTTCTTGTAATTACCCGTCAGGTCAGTCGCAACGGAAAACGTCCCGATCGTTCCAGCGTCATTCTTTCTGATGTAGTCAACGAGCGCTTGTCGAACGATGGTGGCCGGAGTTCGCTGGACGAAGAGTTTCCATAAATAGTCGACTACCTGATCAGCGGTTGGGGTCGCTCCGAGGTTCCCGCCGGCGATCAGGTTCGTGATGCTCGCATTTGGCAGGAGAGTGGTGCTGGCGACGATCCCATTGGCCCAGTTGGCGCGAGCCAGCATTTGCGAGGTCGATATCCAGTCCTCACGACCCGGCCATCCGAAGACGTCCGGCGGCCAGAACAAGTACTGTCCCATTTGCCGCAGATTGTTCGGGTTGGCGTTCCGCGTATTGAAGCCGGTGAGCCCCAGCAGACGCAATGTGGTGACGAAATAGACAGTTGGCCACTTTTCAATCGACTGCAAGGCCTTGTCAGAGTAGAACTCCTTGACGTTGAGAAAGAGGTCGCGGAGCAGTGCCTTGACGCTGAAGTTATTCCGAAGCAGCACGGCGCTCAGGTGATCGACGATGTGAGCCTCGGGTTGTTCGTACGCAAAATGCTCGAATAGTTTTGTCGCCAGCATGCGGGCTGATGCGCTTCGCTGCGGCTCGTGATCCAACACCAGGTCGACGATGTCGTCGCCGTTAAAGTTCTGCACCACCCCGAAGACTGTCTTGTTGTTGTAATCGTGATTCTGCGATGCCAGAGTACTGGGCGTTGGCGGCGTGTTGGGTGGAATCAAGACCACCAGGGCCGGGTCGGTTGCCGGACCATTGGGGTTGGGTGAAACCGGGGCATCATTGGTTCCCCGCAGGAGGCCAGAACCCCAGCCAGTGAAGGCACGCGCCGCCTGTTGAACGTCTGTTTCGCTATAGGTGCCGTCCTGGGAGGCAGCGAACCCAAGCATGAAAATCTCGAAAAGCTCGCGCCCGTAGTTCTCGTTCGGGCTGGCCTTCGTGTTAGCGATACTGTCGAGCCAGCGGAGCATCGCCGGGTCGCGGTTGATGCCCTTACAGAGCTCTCGGAAGTTGCCGGTCGCGTAGGTGCGCTCGAGTTGATTCTGCCAATAGAGGTGCTTGCCGCCGTTGGGTTCACGGACCTTCTCATAGGAAGTGGCGAAGTGGTCGTGCCAAAAATGGACCATCCGCTCGCGCAATGGCTTCTTTGTCCGAACCATGACCGTCAGCCACCATGTCGCCACGTCTTCAATCGTAATCGCCGCTATATCCGACGATCCGCCTGACGTGGTCGGCGAGACGGGGACAGACGGGTCTTCGGTGACGAGGTCGTAGTTCACCAGTTCATCGACAGTCGCTTCGAGACCCTGCGACACCTTGCTGTTGATTTCGGCCGGTGTGGCGCCAAAGGCTGCGCGGCGCATGAGGTGCGCGGTCTTTTCATATTGACTCGGCATAAAAGGCGTCCTCCGGAAAACAGAGAGCGAACGTAGCCGTCATCACGGCGTCGCAACGGACCACTGGGGAGCCATTCT
>JBDTUW010000395.1:0-4960 GCA_040007555.1 Acidobacteriota bacterium
CGTCGACCAATTGTCTGCAATCATTACCGCTATTCTGAAGAATTGATGGACCGCCACGCATACGAGAAGGGGGCATTTGTCCTCTCGATGCTGCGCGCGGCCCTCGGCGATGAACCGTTCTTCCGATCGTTGGCGCACTTTTTGAAGAAGCACGCCTTTGGCGCGGCCGAGACGACCGACCTGCGTGTTGCCATCGAGGAGGCGACGGGTCGTAACCTGTCGTGGTTTTTCGAGCAATGGGTCTTTGGTGAGGGAATTCCCGAGCTTGAGGTTGAGTACGAGTGGCGGCGCGAAGAGAAGACCGTCCGGCTATTGGTCAAACAGGTTCAGTCACAGTCGGGCACCACTCGTCTCTTCAGACTCCCAGTCGAGATCGAGATTGTCTCAGAACAAACCGGCGAACCTGAATGCCGCGATTCCTATCAGATAGTCATTGAGAGCGCACAGCAGGAACTCTATTTCCCCTGCGCGAACAAGCCTCGTCTGGTCGTGTTTGATAAGGGGCACAAACTTCTGAAGGTTCTCCGGTTTCCGAAGTCTACTCAGGAGCTCCTCTTCCAGCTCAAACATGACGAAGATGTGCTCGGTCGAGTGCGGGCGGCGAGAGAACTGGCCTCCAGCAGGTCGGAGAATATCGTTCGGGAGTTGAACGTGGTTCTCGAGGGGGATGACTTCTGGGGTGTTCGCCTCGCGGCAGCATTGAGTCTGGGCGAAATCGGTACGGCCGAGGCACGCGACGCGCTCCTGGCCGTCCTCGCAACATCTTCTGACGCGAAAGTACGGCGAGGGATCGCCTGCGGTTTGGGTAGCTACAAGGATAGCGAAGTGGTCGCGGCTCTCGCCACGGCACTAAATGAGGATCAGAGTTACTTTGTTGCGGCCGCTGCAGCGCGAGCGCTCGCCAATATTGGCTCGGCAGAGGCCTATGCTATACTCACGCGCGCTCTCGCGGGATCCTCATGGCAAGAGGTTGTTCGGGTTGCAGTTTTCCACGGCTTCGCGGTCGGAAAGGAACAGCGCTCTCTCGATGATGCGCTCAGACACTCCCGTTATGGCGAGCACCCGGCAGTGCGGGTGGCGGCGATTACCTGTCTCGGCGCGCTGGGCAAGGAACTGCACCCTGACGGAGGAGACGATCGCATAGTCGATCATCTGATCGCGCTTCTGAAAGACAAATCGATACGCTCTCGCGTGACTGCGGTTCGAGCACTGGGTCGCATCGGAAACCGTCGCGCGATCGGGCCGCTTCGCGAAGCGATGCTTCGCGAATGCCTGGACCAGTTAAAAGGCGCCATCGAGGACTCGATTGATTCGATCGAAAAAGCCGAAAAGAAACTTGCACCCGAATGCAAATCGTAGACGGCAGGAGCTCTCTTAATGAAAATAATAGTCTGTCTCAAACAGGTACCGAAGAATGACTCGGTGCTGCGCATTAATGAACAGGGAACATGGATCCAGGATCGCGATCTCACTTATGAAATCAACGAGTCGGATGCTTACGCTCTCGAGGAGGCGCTTCAGCTCAAGGAGAAGCACGGGGGCGAGGTGATCGCGCTGTCGCTTGGGCCACAACGCGTGCAATCGGTCATCAAGGAGGCATTGGCTCGCGGCGCGGACCGTGGCCTGCATCTCGAGGATGCGATCTTCGACGGACTTGATGCCTATGGCGTCGCAACCGTCATCGCGGCAGCTGCAAAAACCGAGACGTTTGACCTGTTGCTTACCGGACTGCAATCCGATGACTTTGGTTTTGCGCAAACGGGTGTCATTACGGCTGAGATTCTTGGACTCCCGCACGCGACCATTGTCATGGAAGTACAAGCCCAGGACGGAACATTGCGGGTCAAGCGTGAGCTTGAATCCGGTTTCTTCCAGTGGGTCTCGCTTCCCTCACCAGCGGTGCTGACGATTCAGTCCGGGATCAATACACTGCGTTACGCCACTCTCAAGGGGATCATGGCCTCGAAGAAAAAGGAGATCCGCAAGCTCGACGCGGCGACTCTTGGTTTGAGTAGTGAGAGTCTGGCACCCCGTCAGAAGATTGTTCGCGTCCACTTCCCTCAGAAGACCAAGCAAACTCAGGTCATCGAAGGGTCGCCTGCCGAGGCTGCTGCCAAATTGCTGGACAAGCTGAAGAACGAAGCACGAGTGTTTTGAGGATGGGACTTTTGTTTGTGGGACGTGTCAGAACGTACGAGTGGAGGAATCGATGCCGAACGAAATACTGATTTTTATTGAGCACGTTGATGGAAAGCTCAATCGCGCCTCTCTTGAGGCCGTGCGGGCGGCTCAGTCGATTGGCGCTCAATCGGGTCAGGAGATTGCCGCGATCGTGCTGGGTAAGGGCGTATCTGAGATTGCTGCCCAGATTGCCGCATTGAAATTGAATCGTGTTTATGTAGTGGAGAACGAGTGGCTCGCACGCTATACCGCCGACGGTTACACGGCTGCGTTGCGCCAGGCGGTTGAACAGATCAAACCCGCCCTCGTGCTGCTGACTCATACCTATGAAGTGCGCGATTTCGCTCCGAAGCTCGCGGCCTCGCTGAAGCGCGCGTTCATTGGCGATTGCATCAGCTACAAGATGGACGGCGGATCGCCCGTATTCACCCGGCAGATCTTTCAGGGAAAGCTTGCCGCCGATGTCGTTCCCATCGGAGATGCGCCTCACTTTGCAAGCTTTCAGATTGGCTCGTTCCGAGGCGACGAAGCGGAAACGGGGCAGGCGGAAGTGGTTGCCATCAGCGCTAACCTCGATGCGGATGTTATTCGCCAGCAGCCTGAGGAAAGGTTCAAAGAGGCAAAGGCGGCCGTCGATCTGACCCAGGCACCGCTGATTGTCGCGGTTGGACGCGGCATCAAAGAGGCGAAGAACATCGATATCGTGAGGAAACTCGCGGACGCGCTCGGAGCGGAACTGGCGGCTTCCCGACCAATCTGCGACAACGAATGGCTGCCGATGGATCGGCAGATCGGTTCCTCGGGACAGACCGTTTCGCCAAAGCTTTACCTCGCAGTCGGAATCTCCGGCGCGATTCAGCACCTCGTTGGAATGAAGGGCTCGCGGACGATTGTGGCGATCAACAAGGATGCGGAAGCACCTATTTTTGAGATCGCGGACTACGGCATCGTCGGCGATCTCTTCGAGATCGTACCAGCGCTGACCGCGGCCGCCGAGAAAATGAAGCAGTAGTGGGAGCTTTCCGCAAGGAAAATAAGCACGATACAAATGGAAAACATAGAGCGCGAGAGTCTCGAGGTTGACGTTCTCTTCGTGGGTGCGGGCCCGGCTTCGCTTGCCGGCGCGTTGCGGTTGCGTCAACTGGCCAATGGCAATGAGCGCTTGAAGGATATTTCGATCGCGATCATCGAAAAGGGACGGCAGGTTGGCTCGCATATCATCTCGGGCGCCGTCATGGATATTCGCGCGCTGGCCGAACTGCTGCCGGACTACAAGGAACGCGGAGCGCCGCTCGAGTCTGAAGTGACCGAGGAAGATGTCTCGTATCTGACCGCGAAGCGGAAGATCAAATCGCCGATCATCCCACCGCCTCTCGACAACCATGGAAAGTACGTCGTTTCGCTGAACAAGGTGATTCGCTGGCTTGGGCCGATTGTTGAGGAATCCGGTGTCGACATTTTTCCGGCCTTCGCGGGCGATCAGGTGCTCTTCGACGGCACGCGGGTGATTGGCGTCAGGACGGGAGACAAGGGAATCGACAAAGAGGGTCATCGCAA
Source organism: Acidobacteriota bacterium (assembly GCA_040007555.1). Taxonomy (GTDB): domain Bacteria; phylum Acidobacteriota; class Blastocatellia; order RBC074; family RBC074; genus JANNRD01. Next base: position 3,739 of record JBDTUW010000395.1, read on the forward strand.
GCCCAACTTCGAGCCGGGAGTCGATATCCACGCGAAAATCACCGTGTTTGGTGAAGGCTCACGCGGATCGCTGGTCAAGAAGCTGGTTCAGGCGCTCGACCTCGACAAGGACAGAAATCCTCAAGTTTACGCTGCAGGGGTGAAGGAAGTCTGGGAGATGCCTAAGGGCCGTGTTAAGCCGGGCTTTGTCATGCATACTCTCGGCTATCCGCTGCCGGACGACACCTTTGGCGGTGGATTCGTCTATGGCATGCAGCATGATCTGCTGGATGTGGGACTCGTGGTCGGGCTCGACTATCGCAATCCGTTCACTGATCCGCACAGCCTCTTTCAACAATTCAAGCTACATCCGGCCATCGCGAAGATGCTTGAAGGCGGCAAGATGCTCCACTACGGGGCGAAGACCATTCCCGAGGGCGGCCTTTTTTCGCAACCCAAATACTACGGTGATGGATTCCTGATCGCAGGAGATTCCGCGAGCTTTCTCAATTCACAGAAGCTCAAGGGCATTCACATGGCCATGAAGTCGGGGATGCTGGCCGCCGAAGCGATCAGTGAGGCGCTTCTTGCGGATCGTTATGATGAAGCGCAACTACGCCGATATCGCCAACTTGTCCAAGCGAGTTACATCGAGAAGGAGCTGAGAGAAGTTCGAAACTTCCATCAGTCGTTCGAGCACGGGCGGATGCTGGGGCTTGTCGAGTCTGGTCTTCAGTATTTGACAAAGGGCAGTGGTCTGCGCGGTGACCTGGGTGCGGAAGCTGGTCATCTGCGAATGGAGAAGCTCGAGGACATCGTTGGCTGGCAGCCCGTGGATGCCGATGATGTTCCCGAACCGCGGCCAATAAAATATGACAACAAATTGACCTTTGATAAGGTAACGGATGTTTATCGGTCGGGCACTGAGCACGACGAGGACCAACCGCCACACCTCAAGATCCTTGACACCAACATCTGTATTGAACGCTGTACGAAGGAGTACGGCAACCCATGTCAGTATTTCTGCCCGGCAGCGGTCTACGAGATTCAGAAGGCTGATGGTGGGCGCCTGCCGAAGCTTAACTTTTCAAACTGCGTTCATTGTAAGACCTGCGACATCATGGACCCGTATCAGATCATTGACTGGGTGACACCCGAAGGTGGAGGCGGTCCAGACTACATAAACCTCTGAGGAATTTTGGATTTTGGATTTTGGATTTTGGATTGCCGGAATTTGCTCTGC
>JBDTUW010000396.1:0-4956 GCA_040007555.1 Acidobacteriota bacterium
GAGGGTGGCGTCGAGACTCTTGACGTTGTCGCGATTGAAGGCATAGGCGGTCAAACGATTCTCGCCGGCGACGATTGGCACCTCCGTCTCAAGAGCGACCTGACTCTGGCCCTTAAGCACATCGCCACGCCAGACTTTGACCAGCGTACCGTTGCGAAATAGCCGGACATCATTGGCGCCGGCAGGGCTCTGACCCGCCGTGGCCTGTCCGCCTACCTCCAAACGAACCTTCATCGTTCGAGTTGTGACCGAGGCATCTGCTGGTTGGTTGTCGGCCCTTGTCAGCTTGACCGTGGGTTGGCGTCGATCCTTTTGGGCGACATCGGCAGTCGCGCGCGGGCGAGTCCCGGAGGAAATGGCCGTCAACAGACCGGGATAATAGAACTCATTGAAGAACACCTCCACTGGGGTGACGTCGAAGATGTTTGGAGAAAAGCGCCAGAGGAGCTGGTTCCATGCCGCAGGCGTGCCGTCAAAGAGACCATCAGGAGTGATCACCAACCAATCGGCGCCGCGGTTGAGAGTGACCATCGTGCAAAGCAAGTCACCCGTATCTGCCTGCCAGAGTCGCGTACTGCCATCATCGCTTCCCGAGACGACCTGACTGCCGTCCTCGTTAAACTGAATGGCGGTGATTGCCAGACTATGTCCGGTGAGAAGGCGGCGCTGACTTCCGCTTTCGACATCCCATAACCTGACGGTCCCGTCGAATCCACCGGAAGCAAGAGTGCGACTGTTGCGGGTAAATGCCAGAGCGGACACCATGCCAGTGTGACCGGTCAGGACACGCAGCTCACGCGGCTTGGACGCGTCAGAAATGTCCCAGAGTCTCAAGGCGAAATCGAAGAACCCGGCCATGCTGAAATCTGAATTGATCTGCGTCAGATTAATGCCTGGCTTGGTCTCCATCACGGCAGCGACGAGAAGGCGCGAATCCGGGCTGAGGAGCACGCGCTCAATATTCATCGCGCGAGTAGCGAGGACGGTTGATAGTTCCCGGCCCGTCGCAGCTTCGTTGATTCTGATTTTTTGGCGATCGATCGCGGAAGCTACCAGCCGGCCATCCGAACTGAAAGCGATCGACGCCCGCTCGATCGGAGTGATTGAGCGCGAACCTGCGAATGAGCCGATCTCTCTGCCGTCCTCAACGTTGATAAGGCGGACGCCAATGGGCGGCTTCGACTGGGCTCCCAGAGGTCCCGGCAGCGATCCCGCAACTTGACTGGCAGCCTCCTGTAATTTGCCAAAGTCACCGCTTTGGGCCGCCTCGAGTATCTTCTGCATCTGGGACAGGTCGGGCATGCCGGCGGGCATGCGGCCCGATTTGGCCATCTTCTCCATTTCCTTGAGAGCATCCTGCTGCTGTTTTGCGGCTTTTTCGCGCTTCTTGTCGTCCTTATCGCTGGATTTTTTCTGCGAGGGATCAGTACCAGGCATCGGGAAAGGGATGCTCGCTCCCTGACCTGGTGCGGCAGGGCCAGAGGCAGTCGAGCCAGCTGCGGTTGTTGCAGTTGTTCCAGTAGAAGCCACCGCCGATGCAGGCACTTCGTCGGGCAAGGCCAGAACCTTGCCGTCGGCGCTCAAAGCGCCACCAGATACGGGCTTACCACTCTGTCGCTTGAAGGATCGCACTTCACGACCGGAACGCGAGTCCCACACCTTGATTTCACCCGCTGCGACCTCGGAGACGACAAGCTGGCCACCATCGCTAAGATAAGTGCTCTCGCGTTGGCGCATGAGGTCGTCAGTTCGTCCGGATGGCTTCGGTAGTTCAAGCGTTCTGAGCGCAGCACCCGTCGCAAACTCCCAGACGTTGACCGAATAGGTGCCGGTGACGGCGAGACTGCGGCCGTCCGAACCAAAGGCAAGACTGGTCACGGGGATCGCGCCACTGCCGAGCGTGAGCAACAGCTTCGGAGGGATTGATACCGTTGCCCTCGAGAGGTCCCAGATACGAATGGTGCTATCGAGCCCCGCGGTCAGCGCTCGAGTTCCATCGGGGCTAAAGCCAACCGCGCTGATGTCAGCAGCATGTCCGGTGATGGTGGTTTTCGGCTGCCCGGTTGCCGTTTGAAAAATACGAACGGTCTGATCATTCGCAGCACCGGCAAGGAGGCTGCCATCACCGCCGATGGCGATTGAATTCGCGGTCAGGAACTCGGTCATCTCGGGCCTGGGAAGCGTGCCGGCGATTACCGGCAATGCTATCGATTGCAATTCGCGCCCTGATGCAACATCCCATATCTTGACGGTGTTCTGCTGGGCGATTGGTCGAGAATCAATCGAACCCAGATTCTGTTCATAAGTCATATCGCGGATCACCATCGCGACGCTGCGACCATCCGGCGTCAGGCGGATTTGCCGCGACGGCTGGACGGACTTGATTGGTGATGATAGCGCGGCCCTGCCCGGACCCTTCTCTTCGGTGACCTTGACCGTGCGAATCACACGCCAGCTGGGTACATCTCGCAACACGAGGTTGGTAATGTCGGTACTCCCTTCACGCGTCTCCTCGGATGTCGCCAGAGTTTTTCCGTCGAAGCTCAGCGCAAAGGCATGGATTTGCTGACCGCCGTTGATATCCAAATCCAGCTTCTGCAGGGTCTTTCCCGTGGCAACGTCGTAAACGCCCAACGACATTCTGGTCTGAGCTGTTGTTGCAAGCGTGCGGCCGTCGCCGCTAAACGAGGCGGCTCCAACGTCCTGGCCGCTGTTGATCGCGATCGACCTTTGTTCGGCGCCCGTGCTGGTTTCCCACTGTTTGAGCACTCCGGCGCTGATCGAGATCAGACCCTTCCCATCGGGGGTAAATACGAAGGCCGAATTGGTAGCGCTGGTGATGGCGCTTCTGGCGCCGAGGTTGAGGCTGGTCAATTCGCGGCCGGAGGCTGCTTCCCACAGCTTGATGGCGCCACCCTGAATGTTCATCGAGGCGATCAGCCGTCCATCGGGGCTATACGCAATGATTGTCGCGGGGACAGTGACCCCGGCCTGAAGGACGAGTTCTGGTCGCGATCCGGTAGCTCGCCGTTCCTGTTGCTTCTTCGTCGCGGCCTTTTCTTCCTCCGGGACGAGGATACGGGGACGATCCTGAGCGAGTACTGGCGACGAGATCATCAAAACTGCCAGGATCCAACTGCAAATCCGGCGAGTCATCTTGTTCAAAGTAGTCTCCGTGAAATCAGAGTTGAGATCAGTGATGCTCCATCCTGACGAGACGAACGAGCATCGGGCCCTTTGCCCGCAGGGTCGTCTGCCTGGTTTCCTCATTCTTCTCGGCGATCGCGGATACCTGCGACTGCTCTGCAATGAGCTTGCGGAGCGCATCAATCTCTGCGCGGTCACGCAGCTGCCCTGCCGAATCAGGATTAGCCCATCGCTTAACCGTTTCAAGCAAAGAGATCGGTGAATGGCTAAAGATAATCCAGAGCTTCTCGACCCCTTCCTGGTTGTCGAAGATAAATCCATCACCCTTTTCGGGCAGGCGGATCGAGTCGCCAGGTGCAATCTCCGCGCCACCAGCCCTCGAAGCCGACGGGAAGAGCGCGTTGTAGGGGAAAGCCCCTGTAGCATTGTCCGGACCCTCGTTAATGATGTAGAGAAAGCCTCGTTGAGAGCTGGAGAAATTCAGATGAATTCGATCGCCGGGCGAAAAGACCACCTCGCCGGGCAGCTGGAAGGGTTTGCTGCCTGGATACCGTTGCGGGTCTTTCTGCATGGTTACCGAATAGCTCAAAGCGAGTTCCCCTGGAGCAACTGTTTGTTCCTGCCCTCTTCCAACGGGTGTTTCGTTCGAGCCCTGTCTCAAACGCGGGACGATGCCGAGCAGAACGGCTGCGACGACGATGGCTACTACCGCCACAAGCACGCCCCAAAGCAACCCCCGCGGTGCGATGGGTCTTGCGTCAACGGGCGGCGGCGTCAGGTTTTTTTGCGTCTCTACGCTCAGTACTTCCGTCAAATCCGCGTTGCCGGTGGGAGACGCAACGGGGATCCTGCTCGTTCCACGTTCGTCCGAAAGAGCTCTGGCGAGATCATCACTGAAGGCGCGGGCATCCTGCGGGCGTCCGTGGGGGTCAAACGACAGGGCGCTGCGAATAAGGGAATCGGCCCTCTCAGGGAGGTCTGGACGCAGCTCACGAGGGGCAATTATCTGCTCATCTCGCTGCATCTGCGCCAACTGTTGGACTGCTGCGAGGTAACCTGGCGCGCTTGTCTCAAAAGGGCGTTTCCCAGTGAGGATTTCGTAAGCCACGATAGCGAGTGCGTAGATGTCGGTTGCCGCCGAGACTGGCTGCGAGTTTACCTGCTCGGGGGCGATGTATTGCAGCGATCCCGCGATGATCGAGACTTCGGTGGCGGCGCCTGATTGAGAATCGTGCACCTTGGCAATTCCAAAATCGATGAGCTTTACCTGTTCCTCACCAATACTCAAATGCTGGAGCAGAATGTTCTCCGGTTTGAGGTCGCGATGGACTACACCCTGCTGATGCGCGGCCGCCAGTGCCTGCCCGATTTGGCGAATGATCGGTGCTGCCTGGCTCAGTTCCATGCCCCCGGGACGCATGACAGAGCGTAGCGCGCGGCCGCTGACGAACTCCATGACGAAGAAAGGGCGACCATCAGCGGATGTATCACGATCAATGACTTTGACGACGCTCGGGTGGTTGATCCGGGTCAACGCTTCCGCTTCCTGAAGAAATTTGGTTGCGAGCCAGGCATTCTGACCGGAGGCCTCGAGCAGGAACTTGATGACCACGGGCATGGAATGAAGTCGCTCGTCGCGAGCGAGATAGACCACACCGATCCCGCCACGACCGAGTTCGCGCTCGATCATATAGCGACCATTGAGCTTGAACCCTGGTCCGAGCGTCTGGCTTAGGCCAGTGACATTGACAGCTTCGGTGACTCGGTCATCCGGGCCAGGCGTGTTCTGATCTGATTGGGAGGACATCG
>JBDTUW010000397.1:0-4943 GCA_040007555.1 Acidobacteriota bacterium
CAACCGCTGAACATATAGCCGGAATACCCAGCGACATATAGAGGAGCGCCTTCATCGCGCACTTGCCGCGGGCCCAATCATTGTCAGGCATAGGCATGATCCCGATATCAAAGCTGCCTATCTCCTCGACCTCGGTCTCTGGCGACCATTCACGCCAGACAAAGGGTATCTCCGGCAGGTCGGGCCGGCGATCAGAATGAACGCGAAGTTCGACGTCACCTCTGACGACAATTTCGCGAAGCACTGGCGCAAAACTCTCAAGATAGGTCTGCGAAGTTGAGCTGCCTGTCCAGCCAATCACCACCTTCTCGTTCTGCCGGCGATCTCCCAACGGCGCGAAGTGATCGGTATCGACGCTGGTTGGGACAACCGTCACCTTCGAGTTGTACTTGAGTGCATAGTCGCGAAGAAAGGAGTTGCCGACAACGACATGCGAGCTTAAGCGACAAATCGCCGCAGTTTTTCCTGGAAACTTCAACCAGCCGATTCGACGGTTGGCTTCCGTTGTATGCAAGAGGAAAATCGCATCGTCAAAATCGAAAATGATAGGTCGACCGAGTAGTGGCAGCACCCGTTCAAGGATTGCGGGGCCCGCGATTGACATCGCTCGATGAATCAATATCGCGTCGTAAGAGCTCGCCTGACGAAGCTCGGCGATTCTTCGGATAAAGGCTCGACCTCCAGCAGTAGCCTTCTCCACCCGACGCCGTGGTTCGTGAAGCAGATCGAGCATCTCCGCATCAGCGAATGGAACCAGGTCGATTCGGACACCCTCCTCCTCGAGATAAGGCATCCACTGTTCGATACGATATCTCTGGCTCGGTGTCGTTCCTGGTGGATATGGAACGAAAGCACATATTCTTGCTCGCTCATTCCGCATCAAATCCTTCTCAGCCACACTTCCAATTGCATCCCGGTCTTTGTCGCCTCCATAAATCGCGCGACCAGCGGACTGATGATTCGCGGCATGAACGTCTGCGCAACATAGAACCGATGGTCCGCGATCTCGTAGCCAAACCTCGCTCCATGCCGCCGAAAGGAATTCAGCTCGAACTCATACAGATGATACGGCGAATGCATCGGGCTAAGATTGACCACGTAGTCGGTACCGGAAAGGCGGTAAAAGAGATTGCCCAGCCTTGCAATCAACCACCTCGCGGAGGGAACTTCTATATGGATCAGACCATCCGGTGCAATCCATTCCAGCGCCTTACCGATTGCTGCAGAAGGGTCATAGAGATGTTCAAGGACCGCGCCAAATGTCACAAACTCGAAGCGGCCGGGTTCAAATCGCGCATCCTCGACCGATGCCCGGGAGATATGATCCGGGGAAATCCCATTCCGCTCGAGGGCGGCTCGATAGAATGGCTCCGACCCCTCGATTCCGAATGCGTCAAAACCGGCTTTCCCCAGTGCGACAAGGCACTTCCCTGTTCCCGCACCAATATCCAGCGCCCTCCGCCTGGTCTCACTCCCTCGAAAAAGACTGTTAAAAGTCTTTATCTGTTGGGCAAAGTACGTCTCGTCCGCAACGAAGTATTCCTTGTGCCAGTATTCATCGGGCTCCACGCCGTAATGATCTTCAATTGCTCTCGGGATGGGCATCGGATTCGCAAATATCAGCCCGCATACACGACATCTCACGATTGTGGTCGCAACACCGAGTCGCTGCCGAGGGCTCTTGCCTTGCGCGCGATTCAAACGCTTCCCCAGGACGCTGTGCTCCGCGCTCGAAGATCCACACATCTTGCACGCGTCTGCATAAAGAAACGTGTAGTTCTGCAACTTGCCTGAATCAATCACGCTCACGTTAGACTGTCCGCTTCGTCCGTTGTAAACAAGTAGTTGAACCAGACTGGATGACCCTCGATTCGCTCACGGCGTTCTGCGCCCTGAGGTGTCAGGAGATAGAAAGCATAACCGAGCGGAGCCAACAGCTCTTCCAGTGCGGTCTGGCAACCGCTCTCCTCCAATACTTCGCAGAAAATTGTCGGGCGGTCCCGTCCCAACATTGCCCGGCCTCCGCGTAGAACTTCCAGCTCTGTACTTTCGGTATCAATTTTCAGGAGATCGACCTTTGCGAGCCCGTGTCTGGACACGAAAGAGTCCAGCGTCAGCACGGGCACCTTGCTGCTGGTCAAGTGATCCGCATCCTGCATGAACTGATACGAGAGACTTGAGCTGGTGGGAAGGCCGACGTCGACGTGAAAAAACTCGGCGCTTCCATCCTCGCCGCCTACCGCCGCCTGGATGAGAGTGACATTGTTGAGTCCATTGAGCTGGACGTTGCGGTCGAGTCGTTTATGGATTGCTCTTAGAGGCTCAAACGCAAAGACGCGGCCATCCGGGCTTGCAAGTGCTGCGAGCAGGGTGAAGAAGCCCACGTACGCACCAACATCGAGAATCACCTTCGCTTCGCTCGCGAGGCGAAAGAAGAGCGGGACCGTCTCCGGCTCGTACCCCTTCCAACCGCGCCAAAAAACTTGATTCGACACCCAATCGTCAGCGCGCGACCATAAGCGTAGCGTTCGCCCATTCGGGAGCCGGGTCTCCACGGTTCCGACGCGATGAAGGTGCTTGATTACCTGTTCTGACTGCAACCCAGTCGCGCTCAGAACCGCTCGAACGGATGTCGTCGCCAGATAATTGAAAGGCTGCGAACTACGCAGCCTCTTGAGAGCCTCTTTCAACTATCTCCTTGGGTGTAGTCTTGTTACTCATTATCCTGAGATAGAGCTCGTATTGTCTTGAGCAGGCAGATTCAAGGGAGTAGTGCTCCTCCGCCGCGCGACGGCATCGTTGCGCAAGTTCGGGATCTGCCAGCAGCGGCGTCAGCTCCGTCACCGCCCGGGCGTAGTCTTCATCACTATGACCTTGCACGATGACGCCGACGCGCTCGCGCTCGACAATCTCGTCGATATCACTGACATTGGGCGTGGTTATCACCGGAAGTCCCATTGCCCAGTACTCACCGATCTTTGTCGGCGAGCATCCGTGTTCGCTCAATCCGCGCGCGAGAAAGAAAAGCCCCGCATCCGCCTGCGCGAGTCGCTCAGGCATCGAACGATACGGGACACTATCGATGGTCCAGTCACCATCCTTAAGGCCACCGTCTCGCAACATCGTCGAGACCAACGCGGGACTCGCTGGGGACAGTACCTGAAATTGAAGCGCCCCGAGCTGTCCCTTGGCAATCGCAATAAATCTACCCACGCGGTTGAGGATGTAGCGACCCCCAACACTGCCACTGTAGACAAGTCTTACGACCCCACTGCGTGCCCCCACAGGTCGGCTAAACAAGCGCAAATCGACACAACTCTGCACGACCACGACGGGCGTGTTTCGGTGTCTGACAACGGCTAACTGCTCGATCTCCCTGCGGGCTCGATGCGACAACGCGATAATCGCATCAGCGGAAGAATACATTGTGCCCTCGAGCCGCTTCGCGACTCGATGCGGACGTGACCCGGCCCGCCAGAAGCCACCGTCAACCTGTTCATCCGGGTAAAAGCCTTCATTGTGATAGATCAACTTCGCACCGATGAGCGGCGCGATCAGTAGACCCATCAACCCCCCGATAAAAGTCCGCGCATGAACGATGTCGAATCTGCCGCGAAGGCGCAGCGCGAGTGATCGCGTTAGTCCGTGCATCACATCAAAGAGAGTTGCCGGAATTCTCGGTCTCTTGTGATATCTCAGAGGGATCCATTTCACCCCGTTCTTCTCGAGGCCGACCCGAATCTCCTTGATGTACTCCTGCCGATCCAGATCGGCCGGCTTCTCAAACGTGATGAGCGTGAGGTCTACCCCAAGCCCGGAGAGTCGCTTCACAGCGGGAAGTACCAGCGATTGCCCGAGGGGTTCACCCGCGCCCCAATAAACAATGTATAGCACACGCGGCCTCACAGTCGCGTGCCTCTGCATCTCGGCCAGCTCCGCGCCATCAGCGTTAATATCGTTGTGGCCCGAGCCGCTGACTGAAATCAACATCGATTCCCTCACCCTTCGCGTACTCGCCGGCTTCGCTCGACCAGCGTCCTCGAATAACTGCTGTGCAGACATATCGGATCCCGTAGTAGAAGGGGTCCGATGCTCGAGGTTTGACGCTCAAAAACGTACCGCGGTACTTTCTGCTGCGCTCCGTGCCGTTCCATTCAAATTCCCATGGCGTCTCATTGGGATCGATCAGCGTGCGTAGAACATCCTTTCTCCAAAGCGAAGCCTGAAGCGATGCGCGATAACCGTCGGTATCACCGATGATACCGAGCCGATCGTCACCATCAAAATCACCGTCCGGCGGCGGCAACGCGACTAATCGAACGTAGCTAAGATTGTTTTCCTCCATGAGCGCGACGTAGTCGGCAATTGCAGCACCGTTAACGCGCTCGCTGATCCAATAGTCTTCCTGAAGATACAGAAGATACGGGGTTTCGACTTGATCGAGCGCCAGAAGCAGATTCCTCGACCATCCCAGATCCTCGCCCGTCTTAATCGATGTGAACCCCTCGTGGATGAAACCTCTCGTGTTGGAGATGAAGAAGACTGGATATGGACATGTGGGCCAGTACTTTCGAAGGCCGTGGAAGAATGGCATCCAACAATCCGAGAGTCGATCACACGAACTGACAAGAATTGAAACTCGATTCATTTTCCGACTCTTCCGGGCCGTAGGGGCGGGGCTCGTCCCCGCGCGTCTGCCAGGGCCGCACCGCCAACGGGCGCCGTGGGCGGGCAGCGGGCGGGGACAAGCCCCGCCCCTACTATCTTCCGCGCGCAATCACCCTCGCCGGAAAGGAAACCAGCCTCAGAGCCTGGCGCGCATCCATGACTACTGCCTTCGTCGCGCATCGAACGAAATCACCGTATAACCCGGCGTGAAAATAGGTCCCCGCCAGCACCATGTAGTTTCGCGCGAACGCCTCGCGCCGCTTCCGCAGCAGCGC
>JBDTUW010000398.1:0-4934 GCA_040007555.1 Acidobacteriota bacterium
ACGGGACGGGAGTGACTCAACGATGAGCATTCGACGGACGGCTCCGTTGCGTACTTGAGCTTTGACGTGCGCAATTTCAATCGAGCGCAAAAAGAGTAGTGAGACACAGACAGGCGAAACTAGAAGGTCCAAATGACTCAGACGAGCGATGCCATCTTCCCGCGGAACTTTAGCGAGAATTATCCCGTGATTGTGCGTGGCGAAGGTGTCTTCCTCTTTGATGAGGAGGGGAAGCGGTACCTCGATGCAGGCAATGCCGCGGTGACGATTATTGGCCATGGGGTTCCCGAGATCATCGAAGCTGCGAGACAAGCGTACGAGTTACCCTATGTCCATAGCGCCTTGTTTCACAATCCCGCTTCGAATGAACTGGCGAGCTTTCTGAGCGGCAAGTTTCCCGGCGAGCCCCAGCATGTCAGGGTTCATTTCACTTCCGGCGGCTCGGAATCGACGGAGTCGATCATCAAGATCGCTCGTCAATACTGGCTGTCGCGAGGACAGCGCGAGCGTTACAAGATCATCGCACGGTGGCAGGGGTATCACGGGACCAGTCTGGGTGCGCTTGCCCTTTCGGGGAACCGCCGCCGCCGCGAGGCATACCTGCCGCTTCTGCCAAATATGGGACACATCGCCGCGTGCTTCTGCTACAGGTGCCCATTTGGAATGGAATACCCGCAGTGCGAGCTGGCGTGCGCGACGGACCTCGTGAGGGCGATTGAGGAGGCGGGACCGGAGACAGTGGCTGCGTTTATCCTCGAGCCCGTTGTCGGCGCCTCGAGCGGTGCGGTACCGCCGGATGGGTATCTGAGAACAATCAGAGAGATTTGCGACCGTTACGATATTCTGTTGATTGCCGACGAAGTGCTGACCGGAGTCGGACGAACCGGGAAATACTTTGCCGTCGAGCATTGGGGTGTCGTCCCCGACCTGATTCTAACGGCGAAGGGTTTGAGTGCCGGCTACTCGCCGCTCGGTGCGGTTCTGCTTGGTGAGAAGGTGTGGAAGGCGATCGAAGCTGGCACGAAGACGCTCGAGCACGGGTATACTTATCAGGATCACCCGCAATCAACGTCGATCGGTCTTGCCGTGCAGCGATTCATCGAAAAGCATGAGCTGGTCGGGCGCGCCGCTGAGATGGGTGACTACCTGGCCGAACGGCTCGAGCGTCTGCGTCGATATCCACGAGTAGGGGATGTGCGAGGCAAGGGTCTGCTGCAGACGGTTGAATTCGTCGCCGACCGCGAAACGAAACAAGCGCTGGCGTCCGAACATCGCTTCGTCGAGAAAATCTATCTTGACCTGCTGAAGCGCGGAGTCGCTGTCTACCCGATGCGCGGAACAGCAGACGGCATTGCGGGGGAGCACATCATGATTGCACCGCCCTATACGATCGGCCATGCGGAGATCGATTTCCTGGTTGATCAGATCGAGAACGCACTTCGATCGTGCTCGGCTGAGGAGTAGCGAGAGGATCAAGAGTTAGTAGATGAGAAAGGTGCGAGATTCACCGGCAGGCATGGAGCGATGCAAACTCGCTCTCGTGGGATTCGCTCACGACGCGAACTCGTCATTCCTGAAGGGAGCGGCTGAAGCTCCGCCGTTGATCCGGAACGCACTGCTTTCACCCTCATCCAACCTCTGGAGTGAGAGCGGGATTGACCTCGAGGGAGTTTTCATCGATGTCGGGGATACGGACATTCCGCTCAGTGGCGACAGTACAACCGAGATCGAGCCAGCGATCTCGTCAATACTCGACCGCGGTCTGAGACCGGTTTGTCTCGGAGGCGACCATTCGATTACTCACCCGATCATCCGGACGTTTAATAAGCGCTTCGGAAAGCTGAGCATTCTTCATTTTGATGCTCACTCAGATATCTATGATGAATTCGAGGGGAACCGTTATTCTCACGCTTGTCCATTCGCGAGAATCATGGAGGAGGGATTGGTCGACCGGCTCGTGCAGGTGGGCATCAGGACGATCGGCGGACACCAGCGCGAGCAGGTCGAGAGATTCGGGGTTGAAGTAATCGAGATGAGAGATTGGCAGGATGGTGCGGTCTTCGAATTTGATTCGCCGTTGTATATCTCATTTGACATCGATGCTCTCGACCCGGCGTTTGCTCCGGGAGTCTCGCACCCAGAGCCGGGTGGGCTATCGACGAGACAGGCGATCGAGACAATTCAAGCCGTCAAAGCGAACGTCGTTGGGGCCGACATCGTGGAATACAATCCGCGAATGGATACACTCAACCTGACGGCAATGGTCTGCGCGAAGCTGATCAAGGAAATCGCAGCGAAAATGCTCTTCGGTGTCGAAGAACCGCGGCGCCAGTCACTGACCTCGCCATAAGAATTCGCTTTCACAAGCCTGTGAAAACCTGGGTCGTGAGGCAAGGCCAGGCTTCCGGCCAATCACCACAACTCGGCCCCAATTTCAACATCGCTCGGGACGTCTTCGCGGGGACTTTACAGAGTAAAGTGCTTTGCATTAGTATGATGTGAGGTACAGAGTCCCGACGGTGGAAGGGGGGGAGGAATGGATTTTCTTCAAGGCTGGCATGACTACTTTGTCGCGAATTCTCTCAAGGGCAGCGATATCTCATGGACCGAACACGCTCAATTGACTGGCCGCGAGAAGCGCTGCATCGAGCGATCCATCGCCGCCTTTCAGCTGGGCGAGTATTCCGAAGGGAAGGGTCTGCTCCGGGCAGCCGAACTCTTCGCGCCAGAAGTTCCCAGCGAGTACCTCGTGAGAATTACCAGGCTCTTTATTTCCGAAGAGCAGAATCACGCCATGTTGCTCGGTAAATTCATGACCATCCACAACATTGAGCTGATCAAGACTCACTGGGCTGATATCGTCTTCAGGCGCCTGAGAAAGGCAGTTGGATTTGAGCTCTCCATCACCGTTTTGATAACTGCCGAGATCATCTCATTGATCTATTATCAGGCATTGAGAGCGAGCTCAAACTCAACTCAACTAAAGCAAATCTGCAATAGGATTCTCGCCGACGAGGTCAAACACGTCAGATACGAATCGGAATTGATTGACCATATCCGGTTCGGCCGATCGAGAATCTATCGAGCCACCGTAAGGCTGCTGCACGCATTTCTCTTTCTCGGTACGACAATGGTTGTCTACTGGAGTCACCGTGATGTACTTAATATGGGAGGCTACGGTCTTATCGAATTCCACCAGCAATGCTGGAGAGAATTTGCTGCTGCTTTCTCTCCGAAGACGCCTGCAAATGGATCATGTGGCGCACGACATGCGAGGCGACGAGAACCTCGCGACGCATGAAAGGTAAATGTGATTAATATCTCCCCTGTTACACTCGAGGACCGCGGCATCCGTCTCGAGCCACTAACTCATGAGCACCAGGATGGGCTTGCTGGCGCAGCATCTGACGGGCGTCTCTGGGAGCTCTGGTTCACCACGGTTCCGGAACTGGAGCAGACAGGCGCATATGTCAGCGAGGCGCTCCGGGGTCAGAAAGACGGACATATGCTGCCGTGGGTGGTGCGGGAGTTGAAGGGCGGTGCGATCGTCGGCACCACCCGTTATCATGACATCGTCGTCGAGAGCGACCGCGTGGAGATCGGTTGGACCTGGTACGCAAAGAGTTGGCAACGCAGCCACGTCAACACCACCTGCAAGCTGTTGCTGCTCGCGCACGCGTTCGATACTCTCGGCTGCAAAGTAGTGGGTTTGCGCACGGACAATTTCAATTTCGCTTCGCAACGGGCGATTGAGGCCCTGGGCGCGAAGAAAGATGGTGTCATCCGCCACCACCGCGCGCGTCGCGACGGGACCGTGCGTGATAGCGTCATGTACAGCATTCTCGCGGGCGAATGGCCTGACGTGAAGCGACATCTTGAGCTGCGGCTAGCACGTCATGGAGACGCCAGTTAGATCTGCTACCTGCCCGTGAGTCGCGCCGCCAAATCGGCTTCTGTTGAGTTCCTCCGAAAGCTGTTACCACCCTTTCGCCGAGGTAGCGCGAAGTGAGACTATCGCCACGCGCGAATTCAGAGTCGAGACGAACATTAAGGAGCAATGATTTCGATGAGCAATGTGACCGACTACGATGCGATTACCAGGACCGTCGAGCATTACCTCAATGGCGCCAGGTCTGGCCGTGGTGCTGACATGAAGCCGGCTTTTCACGAGGACGCGACAATTTTCGGCTATGTAGGTGGCGACCTCTTCGCGGGCCCGATCCAGCAACTCTTCGACTGGAATGACCAGAATGGCCCAGCTACGGGGCTCGAAGGACGGATCGCGAGCATCGAAGTCATTCACTCGATTGCGGTCGTTCGGATGGAACTCGATAACTGGACGGGCCACCAGTTCACCGACCTTTTCACACTGCTCAAGGTCAACGGCGAATGGAAGATCATGAACAAAGTCTTTCACCTGCACCCTGAGCGAGAAACGGCCTGAGCAGTGGGAGCGCTCGAGCCGCCTGTCGCCTAATCGGTTACGTTGAGAGTTTTTGGAGAGGAGATACCAATGATCGTCGTACGCAATTGTTTCGTGGCCAAGCCAGGCCAAGCCAGCAAGTTGGCTGCTCAACTTAAGGACGCCGCCGCAACCATGGCGATTCCGCACCATCGCATCCTGACCGATATTACGGGTGACTTCAATCGCGTCATTATGGAGTACACCGTTGCGGACATAAGTGAGTTCGAGGCGAGGATGAAGGACTACATGACCAATACAGAATTCCGCGCGAAGATGGCGGGATATATCGATCTTTGGATTACAGGCAGCCGCGAACTCCTGCAGATTGTCGAATAGAAGTCGACGGACGGGAACAGGGAGACTCACGCGAAGGCCGTAGGGGCGGGGACAAGCCCCGCCCCTACGGCCTTCGCGTGAGTCTCCCTGTTCCCCAAGACAGAGTCTATTTGAGGAGAAGAGCCTCCTACCC
>JBDTUW010000399.1:0-4927 GCA_040007555.1 Acidobacteriota bacterium
CGACAAGGTGCTGGTTGATCAGTTCGCTGAGAACGATCTGATCGAGGTCATCGGGACAAGCAAGGGACGCGGCTTCGCGGGCTTTATCAAGCGTCACGGGTTTGCCGGCGGTGAGAAGTCGCATGGATCGATGTTCCATCGCGCGCCTGGATCAATCGGCGCTTCGGCCTATCCATCGCGGGTCATCAAGGGCACTCGCAGCGCAGGTCATATGGGTGTCGACCGCAAGACGGTCAAGAATCTGAGAGTGGTGCGTGTCAACGCCGAGGAGAACCTGATTCTGGTTCACGGCGCGGTCCCGGGTCCTACCGGCGCCTACGTCCTCATCAAGAAGACCAAGTGACCGCTCGAGGAAGGGGTAAGGGATGCCAAAGGTTGAAATCAGGAATCTGAAGAACGAGAGCGTCGGCGAGCTCGAGCTGAAGGAAGAAGTCTTCGGCGCGCCGCTCAACGAAGGCCTGATCTATGACGCAGTCAGAAACTATCTGGCCAATCAGCGTCAGGGAACGGTCAAGACCAAGACTCGAGGGAACACGTCGGGTAGCGGCAAGAAGCTCTGGAAGCAGAAGGGGACTGGGCGCGCGCGGATTGCGAGCTTGAGGTCGCCTCTTTGGAAGGGTGGTGGAAATGTCCACGGACCGCAACCAAGGGACTGGAGCTACGAAATGCCAAAGAAGATGAAGCGGGGAGCGCTGCGCTCCGCTCTCTCCGAGCGGCTCCGTGAGGGAAATCTTTTTGTGGTTGAGGAATTCAACCTGGACGTGATCGAAGTCCGATCGGCGTCCGGCGAAGTGCTGGCGAGTCACAAGACAAAGAAGTTTCTCAACGTCGCGGGAAATTTCGGATGGGCCGGAAAGACATTGATCGTCGAGAACGAGCCGGCGGAAAGCCTCGTTCGCTCGTCGCGCAATGTTCCCGGGGTCAAGCTGACCTCAGGCGCGACCCTCAATATTTTTGATGTGCTCAATCACGACCGTATAGTTTTCACCAGGGCTGCAATCAACACTCTTGAAGCGAGGCTGGGCAGCTAAGCAGCTTTGTGGAGCCGGGGGCGTTTATGAAAACGATCTGGGATGTAGTGAAGGGACCGCTGATTACCGAGAAGGCGCTGAAGCTCAAGGAGTCGAGCTCGACAGCAGGTCAGCAAGTGCTCGCGTTTCGCGTTGCAATTGGCGCGAACAAGTATTCGATCAAGAAGGCTGTCGAGACGATCTTCAAGGTCAAGGTCGACGCAGTTCGGATCATCAACTACCACGGTAAGGAAGTGCGACGCGGTCGAACGGTTGGGTATAAGCCCGACTGGAAAAAGGCCTACGTCACTCTCGGCCGCGGCGAGCGCGACATCGATTACGGAGATTCGATTTAGTGAGGCGCAGTCTGCCGAGCAGTCTGAGGACAGTCTGAGGATAAGATGGGCATCAAGAAACTAACACCGACCAGTCCGGCGCGACGTTACCAGACGTATCTGACAAACGACGAGCTGACTGGCGTCGCGCCACACAAGCCGCTGATGGAAAGCAAGAAGCGGACCAGCGGCAGAAATAATCTCGGTCGCATCACGATTCGCCATCGCGGAGCCGGGCACAAGCGACACTATCGCATTGTCGACTTCAAACGTGACAAGACGGGGATTCCGGGCAAGGTGGCCACGGTTGAGTACGATCCGAATCGCTCAGCGCGAATTGCGTTGATCAATTACGTGGATGGGGAGAAGCGCTACATTCTGGCGCCGGCGGGACTGAAGATAGGTCAGACCGTAGTTTCAGGACCAGAGGCAGATATCCTGACGGGTAATGCTCTACCGATCAAGAATATTCCGCTGGGCACCCAGGTGCACAACATTGAACTAAAGCCGGGTAAGGGCGGGCAGATGGCCCGGAGCGCGGGCAGCTTCGCGCAGTTGGTCGCGAAGGAAGGCGGAGTGGCGCAATTACGCCTTCCGTCGGGTGAGATTCGGCTTGTTTCAGTCGATTGCATGGCAACGGTTGGCCAGGTAGGTAATGTCGAGCACGAGAATGTCTCGATCGGCAAGGCTGGACGGACGCGGTGGATGGGCAAGCGCCCGACAGTTCGCGGTGTGGCGATGAACCCGGTTGATCATCCGCACGGTGGTGGAGAAGGAAAGACCTCCGGTGGTCGCAATCCGGTAACACCCTGGGGCAAACCAACTCGCGGTTACAAGACGCGCAATAACAAGCGAACTGACAAGTTCATTGTGAGACGTAGAACGAAGTAGTAGGAAGTTGTCAGTGGTCAGTAGTCAGTTGAATGATGCCGGCGGCAGGCCGTGACGACGACTGAAATTGACCAGAAGCCGTGAAGAGAAGGCTCGGAACTGACAACTGACAACTGACCACTGACAACTGAGACAAAATGGCACGTTCAGTAAAAAAAGGCGCTTTCGTAGATGACCACCTCATGAGGGTGATCGACAGGATGAATCTGGCGGGCGAGAAGAAGGTGCACAAGACCTGGTCGCGACGCTCGACGATCACTCCCGAGATGGTTGGCCATACTCTGGCGGTGCACAACGGCAAGAAATTCATCCCCGTTTACGTCACCGAGAACATGGTGGGCCACAAGCTGGGAGAATTCGCCCCGACGCGAACGTTCAAGGGACACGCAGAGAAGGCAGAGAAATCGGCCGGCGCGAGGAAGTAAGATGGACGCAAACGCGATTGCAAAAAACGTCAAGGGTTCGCCGCAGAAGGCCAAGCTGGTGATCGATCTCATTCGAGGCCTGCTGGTCAATGAAGCACTGGCGATTCTCCAGTTTACAAACAAGCGTTCAGCGCACCCAATCGAGCGACTGCTGCGCTCGGCCATTGCCAACGCGGAGCAGAAGGCGCAGGCCGGCAATATCAGCGTCGATGTCGACGAGCTGTGGGTCAAGGAATGCTACGTCGGCAAGGGCGTCACCAAACATCGTCGCCGGGTGAGACCCGCTCCGATGGGACGCGCCTATCGCGAGCGACGGCATTACAGTCACATTACGATTACGGTCTCGAGCGACAAGCGCGAGTCTGGCAAGGCAAGCAAGCAGGCGGCAAAGAAACCGGCGGCAAAGACAGAGATAGCCCCGGAAACAACCGTCGAATAGCAGGGTTTCGGGTAACGGAGATAGTATGGGTCAGAAAGTACATCCTTACGGGTTCAGACTCGGATACAACCGCACCTGGCATTCACGCTGGTTCTCAAAGCGCGATTTCAGCAAATTGCTCTTTGAGGATTTGAAGCTGAAGCGCGAATTGAAGAAGCGGTTTGCCAGCGCGGGCGTCTCGCAGATCGAGATAGATCGTGCTGCCAATCGACTGAAGATCATCATCTTCACGTCGCGGCCGGGCATCATCATCGGACGCAAGGGGTCTGAGATAGAGGCGCTCAAGAAGGAGATCAGCCGCAGCACGGGCCGCGAGGTCTTCATCAACATCCAGGAGATCCAGAAGCCTGAACTCAACGCGCAGCTTCAGGCTGAAAAGATCGCACAGCAACTCGAGAAGCGAATCGCCTTCCGCCGTGCCATGCGCAAGGCAGTAGATGAAGCGCAGCGCTTCGGTGCTCAGGGGATCAAGGTGCGAGTCTCGGGCCGGCTCAACGGGGCTGAAATCGCACGTTCTGAATGGACACTGCAGGGACGCCTTCCGTTGCACACGCTGCGCGCCGATGTCGATTACGGATTCGCCGAAGCGAACACCACCTTTGGTGTTATCGGCGTCAAGGTTTGGATTTATCGCGGCGACATCATGAACCCGCGTGAAGTGATGATGAAACGATAGCAGAAACGGTCGACGGGTGAACTCGCGACAGGTAACTGAAAATGGCTGAATATAAGATTCCAAAGAAGGTCAAGTATCGAAAGCAGCAGCGCGGTCGCCGTTCGGGCATGGCGAAGCGCGGGACGTCGATCGCTTTCGGTGAGTTTGCCCTGAAGGCAATGGAAGCGGCGTGGATCACCGGCAAGCAGATCGAGGCGGGTCGCGTCGCGATCACGCGTTTCGTCAAGCGCGGTGGCAAACTGTGGATTCGCGTCTTCCCTGACAAGCCAATCACGAAGAAGCCGGCTGAAACGCGTATGGGCAAGGGCAAGGGCGCGCCCGAAGGCTGGGTGGCCGTGGTCAAACCAGGACGCATCCTGTTTGAGATGGAGGGCGTTGATCGGGCAACGGCGCTTGAGGCGATGAAGCTCGCGGCCGCGAAACTACCGATCAAGGTGAAGTTCATCACCCGCGACGAACAGGAGGGAGGGGGACTTTGAAGTCAAAACTCGAGAAGGTGCGCGAGCAATCAAATGAAGACCTCGCGAGGAGAGTCGGAGAGATCAAGGAGTCGCTCTTCCGTCTGAAGTTCAAAAAGGCGCTTGGCGACACCGATACGGTGACGCGACTGCGCAAGGAACGAAAAGAACTCGCCCAGCTCCTGACGCTGTTGCGCGGGCGCCAATTGGGAGTCGAGAAGTAGAGGCGAAACGAGAGCGACTATGGAAGAGATCAAAGAGAATGTGGATGCAGTGCCCGAGTCCCCGGTGATTCAGGCAGCCGTACCCGAGACGCCGTCGCGCGGCAAGCGAACCGAAAAGATCGGGATCGTCACCAGCGACAAAATGCAGAAGACGATCGTCGTTCGAGTTGACCGGCTCGTCAAACACCCGGTCTACAAGCGCTACGTGCGTCGCCGTGCCAAGTTCATGGTGCATAGCGAGATCGAGGGCATCTCGATTGGCGACCAGGTGCGAATCGTCGAAACGCGCCCACTGTCGGCTAACAAACGCTGGCGTGTTGTCGAAGTATTGCGGAAGGCAAGCAAGTAGTTCGTCCCGAGTGGCTTTTTGACCGGATTCTCGGCCGGTGCCGCGTTTTCGGGTGTGCCGGATTCTTCGGGTGTGCCGGATTCTTCGGGTGTGCCGGATTCTTCGGGTGTGCCGGATTCT
>JBDTUW010000400.1:0-4917 GCA_040007555.1 Acidobacteriota bacterium
AGGGCCACCTCGAACTCGCGAACCGACGCAATCGCGGCGTTAATCTCGGTCGAAACGCGCAATAGATTGCTGCGCAGGTCTTCCGCAGCACGCACCGGCACGGAGTTGCCACTGACGGTCAGACTCGCGACCTTGGTTTTTGGATGCAGAAAGAACGTCAGTCGTGGCTTGTCCTGGCCGGCGAGGAGTAGCTTGTCGAGAAGGTCAGCCGCTGACAGGTTGACCACCTGCAGTCGGGCTTCTACTTCAACGGTATGCGAGGGCAGATTGATCCGCGCGTTGAGATCATACTTCTTGATCTCGAACTCCTGCGCATGCGCCATCGACGGCAGTCCGAATAAAACGAAAATGGCAAAAGCAAACGTCTTCATTGTCTTGAATCGGGCATTCGAGAAATGCTTTATTAGTCGCATCAGGACATCCATATTGCCAGAACGCTTCGCGTCATTTTGCTTGCTCCGAAAACGCCCCGACAGAGGTAGCTCTTTCTCGATCATCGGTTTGTTCTTAGGGACGAGGAGCATTTGCGAGGCGGCCCTCTCAGACTCAATAACACCCGAACCGGCAATCGGGAAAAGATCGCCGGTTCGGGTGATAAATGTCTGGTCGATTTGAACCATTCAATATCTCTCGTCGGTCATCGCAGCCTCATTCTCGGCTGCACTCTCCTGAAGCTCACCTTCACCGATCTCATCCCGCAAGCGGTGCTCGTATGCAGCGCGAATAAAGCTGGAGAAGAGTGGGTGCGGCGCCAGCGGTTTGCTTCTCAGCTCGGGATGAAACTGACACCCGAGAAACCAGGGATGATCCGCAAGTTCGACGATTTCGATAAACTTGCCATCGGGTGATTTGCCGGAGAAGATTAATCCATTCTCGGCAAGCCTGTCCGCAAAGGCCGGGTTGAACTCAAAGCGATGCCGGTGCCTCTCGTGCACTACCTCCTGGCCATAAACCGTTTGCGCGAGTGAGCCACTGCGTAACTCACAGGGATAGGCGCCCAAACGCATGGTTCCCCCGAGGTTTTCCACTCCCAGGAGATCGCGCAGCTTGAAGATGACCGCGTCAGGGGTATCGGGGTCGAACTCAGTGGAGTCGGCATGATCAAGGCCGCACACCTGGCGAGCAAACTCGATGGAAGCGCATTGCATTCCCAGACAAATACCGAAAAACGGGGTCTTTTCACGTCGGGCATAACCGATCGCGCGGATCATTCCAGTGATGCCGCGCTTACCAAATCCTCCCGGAACGAGGATGGCGTCGACTTCGCGAAGCCGGTCTTCCCAGCGCTCGTCGGTGAGCAGCTCCTCGCTCTCAATCCAGCGAATTGACACGCGAACGTCATTGGCGAAGCCGCCGTGAGCGAGGGCTTCATGAAGGCTCTTGTAGGAATCCTCAAGTTCAACGTACTTCCCGACGACACCAATCGTGACGGCACCTCTCGTCGTCGTCGCCTGATGTATAAGATTCTGCCAGGCGCGGAGGTCAGTCTCCGCGGGAGGCAGTCGCAGCAGATCCGCAATCAGGCGATCTAAGCCCTCATCACGAAGGCAGATCGGCACTTGATAGACCGACTTCACGTCCCGTGCGGTGATGACGGCATTCTCAGATACATTGCAAAATAGAGCGATTTTCGATTTAAGGTCGCGAGGAATGAGACGGTCCGACCGGCAAAGCAAAATGTCGGGCTGAATACCGATCGCACGCAATTCCTTGACCGAGTGCTGCGTTGGCTTGGTCTTGAGCTCGCCAGACGCTGCGATGAACGGTACTAGTGTGAGGTGGACAAAAATGGCGTTATCGCGCCCAACTTCGTTGCCCATTTGCCGGATCGCTTCGAGAAACGGCTGCGATTCAATGTCGCCGACAGTTCCACCAATCTCGACGATAACGACATCGACGTCGTCGGAAACCTTCCTCACCGCATCCTTAATCTCATTGGTGATATGCGGGATAACCTGGATCGTCTTCCCCAGGTAATCGCCACGGCGCTCCTTCTCTATGACGGAGAGGTAAATGCGGCCCGTTGTCCAGTTATTTGACTGTGTCAGGCGACAGCTGGTGAAACGCTCGTAGTGACCAAGATCAAGATCGGTTTCGGCGCCATCGTCGGTGACATAGACCTCACCGTGCTGGAAAGGCGACATCGTACCCGGATCGACGTTGATGTATGGGTCAAATTTGAGGAGTGTAACTCTCAATCCACGCGCCTCGAGGAGAGCGCCGATCGATGCTGCGGCGATGCCTTTGCCGAGGCTGCTGACCACACCACCGGTCACGAAGATGTACTTTGGCATTGGCTTCTCCTCGCATCCTGGCCGCCTTGACGGGAGGATTCAGAATGTTTTCGGGAACGACTGATCGTGCATGAGTGCCACAGTTGCGGTCAATCGTTGCAATCGAGGTTGACGACGAGTGGTAAGTATTAGAGTAAACATTTATCCCATCCTCGTCAACTTGGGTGGGGACGGGACGAAGTCACACGTGGCCCAAAGGCGCGAAGAGCGTCAGTCTGAACCATCGGAGAGTCTCACGCTTTGGCTCCGAGATCGCCTTTTCCGGGCACACCCGCTACAATCAGCGACCATGAAAATGAGAGTTCGCGCGACACTGCTGTTCGCTTTTGTTGTGACGGCGGGCGCCCTGATTGGGATGGCACAGACCCCACTGGACTTGAGCAGCGAGTGGACAGAGAAGCACATTACCCGGATGGACCCCTCCCAGGTTCGGCATGAGGATGTCAAGGAATACCTCGCCGCGCTTCGTGAGTATGGTCTCAGCATCAATGAAGTCGGGAAATCGCTTGGCGGACGCGAGATATTCCAGATGAGCTTTGGCCGTGGGCCGCTCAAGATTCTTCTCTGGTCCCAGATGCACGGTGATGAGCCAACCGCGACCAGCGCGCTCGTCGATCTCTTTGCATTCCTTCATGTTAACCGTAAGAGGCCCTGGATCGCGGCCCTTGAGGAGGCGGTCTCACTGCACGCCATCCCAATGCTCAATCCGGATGGCGCTGAGCTCTTTCAGCGAAGAAATCTGCAGGCAATCGACATCAACCGTGATGCACGTTTGCTCTCGACGCCCGAGGGCCGTCTGCTCAAGAGGCTGCGCGATGAATGGTCGCCGCACCTGGGCTTCAATCTTCACAATCAGAACATGCGAACTTCCGTCGGTGACACTGGGCGTCAGGCAACCATTTCGCTCCTGGCTGTGCCATTTGATTCTTACGGCAATGACAACGACGGGCGGATTCTCGCAAAACGCGTGTGTGCGATCATTTGTGAAGCACTCTCGCCTTTTATTTATGGTCAGATCGCGCGGTACGATGATTCGTTCAATCCGCGCGCGTTTGGAGATGCGATTTCGCAGGCCGGCACGCCGGTGATCCTCATTGAGACTGGGGGCTGGCACGGACATAGCGAGCTGGATCTGGTGAAACTAAACTTTGTCGCACTCGCAATGACGCTCAAGAGTCTGATCGATGGGTCGATTGCGCGAGCGAATCCAGCTGTCTATGACGCGTTGCGCTATAACTCCACTGGCGATATTTACGACTTGATCCTTCGCAACGGAACATTGGTCAGTCGAGGCGCCAAAGGCACCTCCGGTCCGCTCACATTCCGAGGAGATATCGGTATCAACTTTGAGAGATCGGGGCTTGGGGGCAAAATAGAGCCGCGCGGACAGATCGCGGATGTCGGTGATCTCTCAATCTTTTCAGGTCTCGAAACCGTCGACGCATCAGGCTATTTTGTGACCGCTGCAGGCGGCCCGATTCGAGGAGGAACTGATGCCGTACTCCTTTTCTATCGACAGGAATCAGCTGGCAAGATTGACTGGGCGGCTGAAGATCTTGAGAGCCGCTTCCCGCCAGACGCTATCTTTCGGCATGGCCAATGGAGCGGAAAGGCGAACCCGCCGAGACAGTGAGAGGCCGTAAATGGAAGCAGAAACTCGCTCAATCATCCTGCTCAATACTCGTGACAATGTTGCGGTCGCACGCTTATCGATCAACACCGGCGAACTTGTGGCGCTATCGAGTGGCTCGCTAACTGCTGCCGAGACGATCGCACCCGGCCACAAATTGGCCCTCCGACCCATTCCCGCAGGCGGCCACGTACTGAAGTACGGTGAAGTAATCGGCCGAGCGACCCGGGACATTGGCGCGGGTGACTGGGTTCACGCGCACAACGTCAAGGCGGAGTTTGATTCTTCCCGCGAGTATGAGTTCGCCACCTCACAGCAGCTAACTGACTACTTTTCTCCCGGGGAATCCGGCACTTTTCACGGATACGCCCGCGAAAATGGGGACGTTGGCACGCGAAACTACATCGCTGTCATCGCGACGTCGAACTGTGCAAGTCATGTCGCTGTAGAAATCGCTGCTGAAGCGCAACGTCGCTTTGCTGATCACGAGGCGATTGACGGAGTGGTGGCGATTCCTCATCAGGAAGGTTGCGGACATGCTCAGGGGGACGATACCTGGCAACTCGAACGTACGATCGCAGGTATGATCTTCCACCCGAATGTGGGCGCGGTGCTGATGGTCAGCCTCGGGTGCGAGGTCAATCAGATCGCGAAGTATATGGGTAGCGTGCAACTGGGCCAACAGGGCTTTCGTAAGGGAAAGATGATAGTTGGTCTCGAGATGCAATCCTCCGGCGGCACACGCCGGACGGTTGCCGCTGGAGTGGGCCAGGTGGAGGCTCTAGTCGATCATTGCCGGCAAATGAAGCGCACTCCACAGCCGATATCGAAACTCGTATTGGGGACCAATTGCGGAGGATCGGATGCGTTCTCTGGCATCTCGGCAAACCCGGCACTGGGACAGGCGAGCGATTTGCTGATCAGGTCCGGGGGCACCTCAATTCTGGCGGAGATTCCTGAGTGTATGGGAGCTGAGCATATTCTGACGCGACG
>JBDTUW010000401.1:0-4910 GCA_040007555.1 Acidobacteriota bacterium
TCTAATCTATCATGACACCGTCAGCGTTTTTCGCTCTCATCAATTGGGATCCATAGCGCAGCGCCGGGTGGGGCATCAAATACACGCGGCATGATGCCAACAATTGTTCGGCGTTCGTTGTCGACAACAATCTCCTTCCCGACCCAGTCGGGATTATCACCGAGGACATCACGCCAAAACTTCTCGCTCACGACGACTGCTCGCGAGGCGCTGGCGTGATCATCATCCAGGAAGGCGCGCCCAAGCATGGGGTGCACCGGGGTCTCCTGAAAGAACGCTTTCCTCACCTTCGCACCACTGAAGGTTCTCTGGTTACCATCGAGCTCAACCACCATCGACGCCGCTTCCCAACTGGAAGCTGGTGGCGCGATGAACACCGCCGAACTGCTGCACGCTGACAGCAGCATTAGTGCCGCGATCAGGATGCATGGACAAAAGCGATGATTGAAACAAGTCGTCATTCGGTTCGCCTCCTCTCCGAGAGCCTCCTGCTCATTTGATCTTCTCGAATAGTCCCGCGCGCGCCGGAACTGCCGTCGATCCCACAAATAACCCACAGAATCTCGAGCAAGAGAGGGCCGATCACCTCTCAATGAGCCTTCGCGAAGACCAAACTTACGGGGAACGGGATGTCTCCGACACGACCGGTCTCCGTCAAGCCTCCGGTCCTCTGGTCTATGCGGAACACAACAATACTGTTTGAATTCTGATTGGCGGCAAGCAGGAATGCGCCGGTTGGATCAATCGCAAAATTTCGCGGCGTCTTGCCCTGTGTGGAAACCCAGTCAACTGCCCTCAGCAAGCCGGTTTTCGGATCGACCGCGAAGACAGTAATGCTGTCAGGCCCACGATTCGAGCTATACAAAAAGCGACCGTTCGGATGAGCGGCAATCTCCGCTCCGCTGTTCGCCCCGGAAGACTCCTTCGGGAGTGCGGACAGCGTCTGAATTTCAGTCAGGCTTCCACCGCGCTTATCGTAGCTAAGGGCGGTTACCGTCACACTGATTTCGTTCAACACGTAAGCGAACTGACCACCAGCGCCGAAGGCGAAGTGGCGTGGACCCGAGCCAGCCGCCATTTTGATGAATGGCGGATCGTTGGGAGTGAGCGTTCCTGTCGTTGAGTCGAATCGATAAACAAGCGTCTGGTCCAGGCCCAGATCCGTGACGACCAGAAAGCGATTGTCCCGTGAGATGTTCACCGAATGCGCGTGTGGCCCCTTTTGCCTGCCTGGATCAGCAGGGAAACCGGCGTGCTGGATGAAAGCCGAGGCCTCACCCAGCGTTCCATCACGATGCACCGGAAGTGCTGCGATGCTCCCGTTGCCATAGTTGGCAACGAAGAGCCAGCGACCAGTTCGATCAAATGCGATATGACACGGTGAGTTGCCCTTCGACGAAACCGTGTTCAGCAGGCTCAGCTTTCCGGTCCGGAGGTCAGTAGAAAAAGCGCTCACCGTGCCGCTGGAATTCTCACCAACCGAATACAAAAAACGCTGATTGGGATGCACCGCAAGAAAGGACGGGTTACTGGATTCGCCAGCCCATCCAATTGAAGTCAGCCCGCCCGTGTTGGAGTTGAATCGAAGCGCATAGATGCCATTGCCTGCCTGCCGCGTGTACGTTCCAACGTAAGCGATCCACTCGCGACCGCTGGAAGACGGCGGAAAAACGGACAGCAACGACACAGTCAGGATCAGAAAGGTTTGGATGATTCTCATGTCGCTAATACTCTCGAACCGAGCAAAAGCTCGCTGAAATTCCCTCGCAGAGGAAGACGCCGCCTCCGTGCCGGACAGTGCGGCAGCTTCTCTACGCCACTGCCGTTTCGAATTGAAGCCTTCGCCCAAACTCGCGACGAAGTAACCACAAGCTCAATGCCAGTTGGAGGATCACCGATACCAGCGATAGATACCATATCCAGCGCAGTTGGAAGCCAGGCATTCGCGCCAGCAGGAACGATGGAATGGCGACCGTCACGATGCGCGCAGCAGAGACAACGAGTGACGGCACCGTGTTGCCCATCGCCTGGAACATGCTGGAGGTGACGAAGTTTACACCGGAAGCGACGTAGCTCCATGACACTATGCGCAGATACTCCTCGCCGACCGCGATGACCCCCGGATCACTCGAAAATATTCCAACCAGCGCCGCCGGTGCGATGTGACAAATGATGGCGAAGACCACCATGGCTGCGGCTGCCATAAGCGCTCCGTCCTTAAAAGTATCCTTCACCCTCTGTGCTTGCTTCGCACCAAAGTTCTGACCCGCAACCGGAGCCACCGAGAAGCCGAGCGCTATCACGGGCAGGAAGCCAGACTGAATGATACGCATCCCGATTCCGAATCCGGCCTGCGCGCCCGCGCCAAACGGGCGAGTAATCGAATAAACAATCACCAGGTATACCGCGGTCAGACCGAACTCGAACCCCGCGGGAAGACCGATGGCGAGCATCTTCTTCCATAAATGGAGCTGTGGCTTCCAGTCCGCAATGACGAATCGCAGGAAAGAGTCCTTGCGAAGAAAATACCCCGTCAGCCAGATGATGCCAACGATAATAGCGATCAATGTTGACATCGCCGCGCCCGCGACCCCGTACGCGTGGCCCGTCCCCCAACCGAAGATGAGAAATGGTGCAAGCACCATATTGATGATCACAGTTGACGTAGACACGATCATTCCCGGCTTGAAGTTCCCCATCGCTCGCAGCGCTGAGCCCATCGCCACCATGGCAAACTGCAGCGCCATGGCTGGGATAAACCACAACAGATACTCGCTGGCAAGCTCGGCGGTTTTGGAATCCGCGCTCATGGCAGTCGTATACCATGACGTCAAAGCGAGACCGACGAGCAGGAATGCGACGCCCGTCAGCATCGCCAGCACCTGTGACTGGTTGAAGAGGAGCAAGGCAGCCGCATGATCTTTTCGGCCGACCGCGTGCGAGATAACTGTTGTCGTGCCAACGCCGAGCATCTGCGAGAGAGCGAGGACGATAAAGGTCAAATTCCCCGCAACGCCGACCGCTGCAACTGCTTCCGTGCCGAGACGGCCAACCCAATAGAGATCGATCAGGAAATACATTGTTTGAAAGACCATCGTCACGAGCATGAAGCTGGTGGTCTTAAGCAAATGACGTGTGACGGGTCCGGTCGTGAGGTCATTCATCTATGCGCGCCTGCCTTTGAATCATTGAGCCTTTGAATCACTGATCATCAGTGGTCAGTCGTCAGTCGACCGTCGTCGGCAGTGTCCTTGGTGATGGATACTGGCACTTCGTTCGTAGTCCCGCCTTCAGGCGGAATGTTGCGGTTCCCGAGATTCCGCCTCAAGGCGGGACTACGAACGGAGATCCCTGACCCCTGACCCCTGACTACTGCTATTGCCTTGTCTCTGACACTGCGGCACCCACCCTGACCGTCGGGTAGCGAATTCCTAATTGCTCCAGATACGTCTCGTACTTCTCTGGATCGTAGTAGAACTTCCGCATCTGATCGCGGTACTGCTCCATGATCCTCTTGTTCAGCCAGATCGCCGGTTTGTCCAGCGCTGAGATAAGCGGCTGGTACGTTGTTTCTTTGGTCTGCACATTCCGGAAGTAATCCCAGGCCTGTTGGACCAGCGCTGGATTCGTCAGCAGGTCGACCATCGTCATTGCCATGGCTTTCGCTCCGGCCGTCACACCCTTATGGGCAATTGGAGTAGCCATTGCAATAGCATTCGACCAGTTATGTCCGGGGAGATTTGGAATGTTCGAGGGATAGCTCAGTCTGATCGTCGGCACCGTCCAGGACACGTCGCCAATGTCATCCGACCCTCCGCCGGCTGTTCTCGTGTCTTCACTATCCGGGCCGGAAAGAGGTCTGATTTCCGTCGCCAGCCCCCTTTCGGGCACTTTCAACTCCTTCTGCAGTGCTTTCGCCAAAGTTTGATCGGCTTCGGTCCACTGTGGCAGGCCTACCTGCTTGATGTTGACGGCCATCGCTTCAGCCACTGGCCTGTTGAAATGCGCGGGCCAGGCAGTGCCAAGAACTCGCGAGCTGACGGTGGTATTGGTCATCATCGCCGCACCCTGAGCCATGGTATCTCCAGTCTCACGCATCTCCTTGATGTGCTCGTAGTCGAGCTCGCGGAAGTAATACCAAACGCTCGCCAGCTGCGGAACGACATTTGGCTGATCACCACCGTTGGTGATGACATAGTGAGAGCGTTGCTGTGTGCGAAGATGCTCGCGGCGAAAGTTCCATCCGATATCCATCAGTTCGACAGCATCGAGAGCACTACGACCCCGCCATGGCGCTCCTGCCGCGTGGGCACTCTCACCCTTGAACGTATACTCGACGGACACCAGACCGGTCCCACCGCCGACTCCCCATGAAACACTCAGATTGTTGCCAACGTGAGTGAAGAGCACGACATCCACGTCCTTGAAATAACCATCGCGCGCATAGTACGCCTTGGCGCCCAGCAGCTCTTCAGCCACGCCTGGCCAGAGCTTGATTGTGCCCGGAAGCTTTGCGCTCTCCATTAGCCGTTTGACTGCGATTGCGGCTGTGATATTGAGAGGAACTCCCGAGTTATGGCCCTCACCGTGACCCGGCGCCCCCTCGATCATCGGATCGTGATAGGCGACACCGGGTTTCTGCGAAGCCTGCGGAATGCAGTCGATGTCTGACCCAAGCGCCAATACCGGCTTACCCGCTCCCCAGGTTGCCATCCAGGCTGTCGGGATTCCAGCGATCCCACGCTCAATCTTGAAACCCTCTTTCTCAAGAATGCCGGTCAGATACTTCGACGTCTCGAACTCCTGAAACCCGAGCTCGCCAAAACTGAACACCGTGTCGATCATGACCTGCGTTTGCTTCTTCATGCCCTCGACATCTTTGAGGACGAGCGCCTTGTAGTCCTGCACGG
>JBDTUW010000402.1:0-4908 GCA_040007555.1 Acidobacteriota bacterium
GGTTGGCCCTTGACGACAAACAGCGCAAGCGCGGCAAGCACCACCAGGACCGTCACCGCGAGCACCAGCAAAGCTCCACGCCAGCCAAACGCATCCCTGAACCATCGAACCAGCCACGGAATCATCGCCCCGCCAACGCCGATTCCAACGTAGGCGATCCCCATCACCCGACCCCGATATTTCGAGAACCAGTTCGAGATCAGTACCTGGCACGGCAACGGACCGGCACAAAGGTATCCAAGCGCATTAAAGAAATAGAAAACATAGAGCTCGGTGAGCGAGTTCATGACGCTGAAACCGAGCAGCGCAGTCGCTGCAAAGAGTGCGCCCGAAGCCATGACCAGCCGCGGCCCAAATCGCTCGATCGCCCAGCCAGCAAGGAAACCAAACAAAGGCCCGACGATGATCTTGCTCAGTGTGTTGCCGAGCTGTATCTGATCCCGCCGCCAGCCAAACTCCCCGACATAGTTCGGGAAAAATTGCGGCAGACCGTAGAGGACAAAACCGACGGTCATCATCATGAAGAGGAATGCGGCGCCGGCGATCCACCAGCCATAAAAGAACTGGCCTTGCTGCGTCCGGGAGGGACTCGATTTCGGTTCCGTCATAGAAAGGCTCGGGCTGATTTCGGGTTCTTACAGCAGAAGCGCCACGAAGGTAGCGCCAGAGTTTGGAGGATCAGCAATCGCGCTAGCCACGACGCTTTGGAAGCCTTCATTGCAAAGACGCAAAGAGCGCAAGCGTCTTAAGGGCAAAAGCAAAACGCGATCTCTACCTTTGGCTGATGCCGCCTTGTCAGATGTCCTTGCGTCTTCGCGTCTTTGCGTTGAAAAACGTTCAAGTCGTCGCTACCTCGACGAAGTGAAACTCGACGATTGGTGTGTCAGCGCCAGATAGCAGTCGAACATGAGATCGAGCTCCGAAGCCTCGACAAAGACGACCGATCGCCCCCGGGTGAGCCTGTCCCTGAGGCGCACCCGGCTAGAGATTGCCGCGACGAAGCTCGTCGGCAAGATATTCCGACGCGCGCCACGCGAGTGCCATGATCGTCAGTGTGACATTCTTCTCTGAGAGCGACGAAAACGAAGCCCCATCGACGACGAATAAATTCTTCACATCGTGCGTCTGGTTGAACCGGTTGAGCAGTGATCGCTTCGAGTCCTCCCCCATGCGAGCCGTTCCAACTTCATGAGTAGCATCGCCGGGTGGTGGTGGCACACGCCGTTGATACGGGATGATCTCGGCGCCAGCCGCTCGCAGAAGCTCCTCGGCCGTGTCATACATCGCGGCGGCCATCTTCAGATCGTTCTCACCCCATTTGGCGTGAAAGCGCAACTGCGGGATTCCATAGCGATCCTTCAGACCACCCGGGTCGATCTCACAATAGTTGTCAAAACTCGGAAGCATCTCCCCAAATCCTGCTACCGATATCCTCGCGGGATTGCGCTCACGAACTGTCTTCTTGAATGCTGCCCCGAATCCTTCAACACGTGGTGCATATCCGGGAAACGAGTCCGATCCGGCACCCGGCTGATACTGCCAGCCACGAACAAAGTCCGCTTTCCGCCCTGTTCCCTTGCCCGCTGGGATGTTGGTGTGCCGAGGGATGTAAACATGTCCGCCCCCCGCTCCGTCGTCATTGTAAATGGTAGTGCCCGTGAGTAAAGGCAGGTAACCACCGACAAATCCGGATTTGAAATTGTCCATCAGGTAGTGCCCAAGCACGCCCGACGAATTCGCGAGACCTGTCGGGTGCTCACGTGTCTTCGAATTGAGCAGGATGCGCGTCGATTCCATCGCTCCAGCACCAACAACGACTACCTTCGCACGCACGGTGTAGGTCAGCTTGTTCCGCGTGTCCAAAAACTCCACGCCCGACGCCTTTCCTGTTTTCGGATCGAGAAGGACGCGATGAACGGCGGCATGAGTTCGCAAAGTAAAATTGGGCTTTGGCAGCAGTTTGGGAATGATCGCATCCAGCGAGCTAAACCGCGAAGCAGTCGTGCAACCGCGATCGCAGGCGCCACAATAGTGACAGGCGGCGCGACCTTCGTGATTCCGCGTCAGCATCGCCTTGCGAATCGGAATTATCGGAATGCCTACCTTCCGCCCCCCGGCCATGAGTCTCTCTTCGCCGCAGCGCGGTGGTGGTGGCGGCATGTAGATTCCGTCGGGTGTGACCGATAGTCCCTCGCGCGTTCCAAATACCCCGATCAGGGTTTCGGTCTTGTCGTAGTAGGGTGAGAGATCGGCATAGGAGATGGGCCAGTCCTCACCGATTCCATCCTGCATGGATTTTGGCTTGAAGTCCCATTCAGCCATCCGCAGGCTGACACGCGCCCAGGTATTGGTGCGGCCACCGACGGCGTGGATGCGTGTCCAATGAAAATCGGTGCCCGGAGAAAGACCATACTTGTCTATTCGCGGATTGACGTAAAGATGTTCGGTATACGCGCTGATCTTCCACAACCCGTCGTATTGCCCCGGGCGGCCGAAGCCCCGATATGGCATCTCGTAGGGCCAACTGTGCTCGGTTGAGAACTGGTTGGCTGAGACCCATTTCGGCCCGATCTCCAGCATCAATACCTTGAGTCCCTGGTTGACGAGGACGTAAGCAGCGATACCGCCGGCGGCGCCCGACCCGATGACGATCGCATCGTAGACCTGTTCCTGTGCCATATCTCAGATACTAAAAGAAGAGGAAGCCTGGAACAAATAAAAACGAACGGAACAGACGTCAAGCCACAGTCAGCCTTTCGTCTGTGCCGTTTCTGGATCCTTCGATTGGGAACAGGAAGACTCACCCGAAGGTCGCGAAAGACGCGAAGAAAGGCAATTGCCCTCTCCGCATCTTTCCGCCAGCGGGCCGGCCTTCGCGCTTTCGCGGCTTCGCGTGAGTCCTCCTGTTTTCGCGGTCCTCTTGGCTAACGGAGTGCGTCCTTTACCTTCTTGAGCGCCGCATTGTCATCGTGCTGCCGATAGAAGGGATCCAGTGGAAAGCAGCCTGAGACCAGGCCATTCCTCGGTCCCGTTGTGCAATCACTAAAAGTGCGGCAGAGCTTCTTTGTTTGGAGCTTTCGCCCGGCCAGAACATCCGCCGGCAGATCGTGGTAGGAGAGAACCAGTCGACCAAGCCCTACAAAGTCCACCCGTCCCGCTCGCACATAATGCTGAGCGACGTGCGGAAGCCATTCCTGAAGGTAGCTGTAGCCCGAACCGACCACGCAAAGCCCGGGGTAGTGCTCCTTGATCTCAGCTGTGGCTTTGATCTGCCGCGACACTCCCACCAACGGATCCTCGGGTGGCAGATACCCGTCTGATGGCGGGAATAGGGCTGGTCTTTGGATGTGTGGGTTGTAGTAAGGACTGCCGGCGGTAATACAAACCAACCTGATTCCAAGCTGCAGCAGCAGTTCGCAAAAGCGAAAAGTCTCAGTCAGATCGATCCGCAGAGGATCATTCAGATCAGCGCCAAACGCGTAAGGATAGGGGCCGGAGAACTCTTCCGGTTCGCCACGACGGTCAGCTCCCATGCGAAATGGCAGCAGATCGAATGCGCTGAAGCGGACACCAATCCCAAGACCGGGCGCATCACGGTGCACTCCTTCGACGAGCTCGCGCAGAAACCGTGTTCGGTTCTCGAAGCTTCCGCCATATTTCCCTTCGCGTGTGTTCGCGCTGAGAAACTCGTGGCCGAGATACCCGTGACAATGCTTAAGATCGACAAAGGCAAACCCCGCCCGTTGAGCTCTGATGGCGGCCTTGACGAAATCCTCGATCAGATCGCCGATTTCACCATCAGTCAGACACTCATCGGTTGGTGCGATACCAAACTTCCGGTCGAGCAGCGGGTGATGATAGACGATGCGGGGTTCCAGCCGGTCCTTGCGATTAGGACGAGCGAATCGACCCGAGTGCGTTAGCTGCAATCCGACGAGCAGATCGGCACTCGACCCGAAGTGAGATTCGTGCTCACTTACGAGGACTGTCCTCAGGGCTTCGAGGGCGGAGTTGGTGACGTCATTTGAAACAAGCTGATTCGGGTTGGCGCGCCCATCGTGACGCACGGCTACCGCTTCACCGCCCCAGATGAGCTTTGCGCCGCTCGAGCCAAAGTGACGCCAGCGTCGGATCGTCAGATCTGAAGGAAGGCCATCAGAGGTTCCGTCCCATCCCTCCATCGGTAGAATGCAGAATCGGTTTCCAATCGCAAAACCATCGAGGTCAAGGGTCTGCGCGAGTGGCGAGACCGGCGCAGCGATCAGTTCGCGGTCGAACTCGAGCGGTATACCCAACTCGGTCAGATGAGCGGCAAAATCGCTTGCCCTCTTGAGAGAGGCGACGCGGCGGTAAGAAAGGGGTTCGGCGTCAGTCATAGGAATTCCAATCGGGTCGTTTTTGAAGTTGGTAAACAGCGCGAACTATGCCCCGAAACTCCGTGCAACTTCAAGAGAGGGGTCAGGAGCCCTGAGTGTTCGCCCTGGTCTTTCTTGAAGGAGGGCGAACGTAGTGAAAGCGGACAAGATAAACGTTCTCGCCACTACCATGCTTCGCTACCTTAAGTAGATCAATCACGCCCAGGAAACCGGATTCAATTGCCAGCTGATGAGTAATGTCCTGGATGGCGATCTGCTGAATCGAATCTACCTCGATTTCACCTTCCTCCATCCGGTAACGCCGGCCTACCGAGACGCGCGGGCTCGCCCAGATGCGAATGCTACAGGTGATTGTCCCGCGACGTACACCATCTCGAAGACGCTTCGTGAAGAGCATTGGAAACCGAGCTGAGTTGCAGCAGACTTAATGCGATACACGGGTCATCGCGAAGCGTGAGCCGAACGCTCGCCGTCCAGAATATCCTACTCGGATCAATTGAGATCACGAGCAGAACCGATCTGCTCGCAAGTC
>JBDTUW010000403.1:0-4885 GCA_040007555.1 Acidobacteriota bacterium
GGCGAGGTCTATCGCATCCCGCTTCGCGGCTTTCACCTCGAATATTTCCTCTCGGGTCCCGGAGTTGTTCGTAGCTACCTCGCCGCTGGCGGTCAGCCGCCCGCTGGACGCGCCTCCATCGATGCCGCCATGATCAGTGAACTCGCCAGGCAGGGAAGTCAGCCGGCTGTGGCCGCCTGGGCCACTTTTGCCGACGACCTGCACTTCGCCTCCGAATGCATCATCTCCCTGGTCGACCCGGAACTAATTGTCATTGGAGGCTCCATCGCGCAAGCGCGCGACCTCTTCGGCCCGGAACTCGACCGGCGCTTGTCCGGACGTTCGACGCGAACGGCCTACGCCAAACTTGGCACGGCCGCGGGTGTGATTGGCGCGGCGGCGCTGAATATTGCCAGCTGAGAGATCGACTCGCACTTCGCCTATATCGGTGTCAACGATACAGATCCCATACCCGTCGCTCGTTCTCCTTATCGGGCCAGCCGGCGCCGGCAAGACTACGTTTGCGCTCAAGCACTTCCTTGAGACAGAGGTTGTGTCCTCCGACAGATGCCGAGCGATGATCATCGACGACGAGGCGGATCAGCGCGTCTCGGCGCAGGCTTTTTCCGTTCTTCGTCAGATCACACGATATCGCCTTCAAAACCGCCGCCTGACAGTAATCGACGCAACCAACCTCGAGAGGAGTTCCCGAAGATCGATCCTCACACTGGCGGAGGTCGCCCAGTTGCCGACGGTTGCGATCCTTTTCGATGTTGGAATGGATGCGTTGAAGGCAAATAACAGGAAGCGATCGGAGCGAGTCGTACCGGACTCGATCATCGAGAGCCAGTTCGCCGCACTGCAATTGGCAAGGACCCAGCTATCTCGGGAAGGGTACGCTTTCTCGTATGAGCTCGATGCGACGACAATCGCGACGGCAGAGGTTGAACGCCGCCCAAGCGGATCACCTGAAGCATCTGGCGAGGAGCTATCTGGGGCTTAAACTTCGCTCGGCCTTCTCGTCGTGCGCCCGCTTGATAATGTAAGCCTGAATGGCCTGAACATTATTGGCGGTCAGAGAAGCACCAAAAGATGGCATACCCTGCGACGGAATGCCGCTGCGGACAATTTTATCGAACGAAGCATGACCCCGTGCGTCGAGATGGCGAAGGTCCGCAATTACTCCGCCACCGACCGCTGCTGCGCCGTGACAAAAGATGCAGTTGCGATGGTAAAGCGTGCGGCCTTCGTTGACGACCTCCACGGATGCGGTCAAAGGTGGAGGCTCAACTGGTGGTGGCTCGGCCGCAAGCGGAGGCAGCACGGCCGTACCACTAAGCTTATAGGTGAGCACCCGGCTAATTGACCGAACCCCGGCTGCCTTGGCAATCTCGCCTCCAACCAGACCGAGCGCACCACCCCATCCCGCCATCACCGTCAGATACTGCTCGCCACCCACTGTAAACGTGACGGGCGGCGCGATGACTCCAGTCTGGGCGTCTGCCTGCCACAGCTCCTTACCCTTGTCGGCCGAATATGCGAACAGGTGTCCATCCGCCGTGCCCTGAAAAATGAGGTTGCCCGCCGTCGCCAGGATACCGCCGTTGAATGGATGCTTCTGATCAATGCGCCATGCTTCTCGCTGATTCACCGGGTCCCAGGCCAGCAGCTTGCCTCCAGTGATCGTCAACAGTCCGTTGACCGAAAGTCGGTCCTCAGGAATCCCTGCCGGAACAGTTGCAGTGTTCCAGTTCTCAAGTGAAATAACTTTGAAAGCGGGATCTGATGCCATGACAAATGGCATCTCCTGAGCCGGGATATAGACCAGCCCGGTCCCGGGATGAAACGCCATCGGTTGCCAGTTGTGGCCTCCATACGGGCTGGGCCAGATAAGTTTTGGCTCCTTTGAGAAATCCGTTACCGCAGGATTCTCAACTGGCCTGCCTGTCGTTTTATCGATATGTGTCGCCCAGGTCACCTGCACATACTTCTCTGCCGAGAGCAGTTCGCCTGTGCGACGGTCGATGACATAAAAGAAACCATTCTTCGGCGCCTGCACGATCACCTGCCGGGGTCGCCCACCGATGGTCAGATCGGCAAGAATCAGGTGCTGCGTAGCAGTGTAGTCCCAGCTGTCGCCCGGAGTCGTCTGATAGTGCCAGACGTATTCACCACTATCCGCTTTGAGCGCGATGATTGAAGAGAGGAAAAGATTGTCTCCTCCCCCTGGACTGCGATACTGACGATTCCAGGGTGAACCGTTCCCGACGCCGATGAAGAGCAGATTCAGATTCGGGTCGTAGACCATCGAGTCCCAAACGGTGCCACCCCCGCCGTAGACCCACCATTTATCCCCGGTCCAGGTCCTCGCGGCGACTCTCATCGCTTCGGATTCGAAGGGCTTCGCCGGATCTCCCGGAACCGTGAAGAAGCGCCACGCGAGTCGTCCAGTCCGGGCCTCGTACGAGCTGACATAGCCCCTGACGCCAAACTCAGCGCCGCCATTGCCGATGATAATGCGACCAGCCGCAATGCGCGGTGCCCCGGTGATCGTGTAAGATCGCAACCGGTCAAGCACCGTATCGACGCGCCAGATAGTCCTCCCCGTTCGTGCGTCGAGCGCAACGAGGTAACCGTCGAGAGTCCCGACATAGACTCGACCCTCCAAGACAGCGACTCCGCGATTGACCGCATCACAGCAGGCCCGGGCCGCATAGTTCCTCGCTACCTTCGGATCATACTTCCAGAGGAGCTTCCCATTTCTCGCGTCAAGTGCATAGACGATGCTGAAGGCACCGGTGGTGTACATGACCCCGTCAACGATGATCGGCGATGCTTCGGTACCGCGGTCGATATCCAGTTTGTAAGACCAGGCAAGTCCGAGTCGACCGACGTTCGTTTCATTGATCTGAGAGAGGGGACTGTAACGCTGTTCACTGAGGGTTCGTCCGTGGCCGAGCCAGTTGCCATTCTCCGCGGTTCCCTTTTCTGCGGCTATCAGGCGCGCCAAGGTGACCCTTCCTCGGGATATCGAGGTCTGCGAAAGCCCGGCATGTGGGAGCAGGGCCGTCGCAATGCTGAGCGAGAGAATTAACGCCTGAAGTCTTCTGCGTTTCATGCCAGGTGGCCCTTCCGTCATGGCTGCGTACAGTAGACTGCACTCGCTGTCCAGCCGTCAGTCAGAGAGTGCGGTCTCGTGTAGCCGACAGATTTCGCGGTATGCCGGCGTCGTCTTCCTCAGTTCGAGCCACGCGTCGAGCAGAGCGGGCGTCTGCAGCCAGATGGTGAACCACTGCGCAATTTCCGCGTGTCTGAGGCGTTGTAGCTCTGCGAGTTTGCTGTTAGTTGACTGAGCGAGTGCCTCGTCTTTTGCGGCCCGAGCGAGTGCGCGCGCGTATTGGGCGCCGCGAAGGTCCTGGCTGCGGACGAGTTGCTCGTGGATTGACTGGATGTGGCGCAGGGAGGACTCAGCCGACTGGAGTGTGGAGATATCGAGCGGAGCGGAGAACAGATGCTCATATCGGTCATCCGGAGCGCTCATGTTGAATATCTGATCGAAGCGAACCGGGAGGTCCTCGTCGCTGAGAATGCTGGCGATTTCCGCGGGAGCGAGAATGCCGCCTTCACCAAATTCTTCAACGAGACCTCGATTGATGATCGCAATCTCGCGAGGTGTGACCTCGCCCATGGCCTCGCGATCGTAGATCTCAAGTACCATTTCGGCTTTGGATTTCCGCTTCATGCAGAGACTGGTCGCACCTTGTCCGTGAGAGTTTCGTTCATCCGGCTGACACTCTCGATGAATATTTCGTTGAGTGATGGTTCCACCAGTTCGAACCGGCGCAGGTTCGCGCCTCCGGCGACGAGCCGGCTGAGCAAGGTTTGCGCGTCAACGCCAGGCGCAGGAACGACCTCGATGCGGTCTGAGAAGTGTTCGGTACTGCTCACTAGACTGTGATCACCGATGATCTCGTCCAGGCCGTCCCCGTCGAGAGCAATCGTATGACTGCCAAACTTCTGCTTCAGTTCGCGCAGGGTGCCATCAAGCAATTTGTGCCCGCGGTTAATCAGGCAGATCGAGTCGCACAGCTCTTCGGCCTGGGCCATGAGGTGCGTCGAGAAAATGATCGTCTTTTTTCGAGCTCTCATCTCGTGGACGATCTCGGTCAGAAGTTTTGCGTTGATGGGATCGAGACCCGAGAACGGCTCGTCGAGTATCACCAGATCGGGGTCGTGAAGGATTGTTGAGACGAACTGGATTTTCTGCTGCATGCCCTTGGAGAGTTCATCCCATCGTTTGTTCTTCCATTCCTGCATTCCCACACGTTCCAACCATCTGTCGATCTGTTTCTGTGCGTCGGCGGGTGTCATACCCTTGAGGGTCGCGAAGAAGGAGAGTTGTTCTCCGACCTTCATCTTCTTGTAGAGTCCGCGATCCTCGGGCAGGTATCCGACGCGTTCCTGCAGTTTTGCATCCATGACGTCCCCAAAGAGACTGATTTCGCCGGAGTCTGGTCTGGTGATATTAACAAGCATTCGGATGGTAGTGGTTTTGCCGGCGCCATTGGGTCCGAGGAGACCAAAAATGCTTCCCTGCGCGATCTCGAACGACAAGTTCTCGACGGCCGTGAAGTCACCATAACTCTTGCTGATGTTGCGTACTGAGATGGAGTTAGTCATGCAGTTGTCAGTTGCCAGTTGTCAGTTGCCAGTTGTCAGTTGCCAGTTGTGCCAGTTGCCAATTGTCAGTTGCCAGTTGCCAGTTGTCAGTTGGCAGGTTCAATGAGTACGACCAATGGGCAGCCTGGAACAGAACTTGGCAAAAACGGCAAACTGGGGACTGAGAACGGACAACTGACTCAGCGGTCAGGGGGAGGTCGCGATATCCCGGCTATCAGGCCATTGA
>JBDTUW010000404.1:0-4881 GCA_040007555.1 Acidobacteriota bacterium
TCATCAAACGCATCGTCTCTCCTTCATTTCGTGGCAGCGATCCACATTCAAAGTCTTCTCGTCTGCCTCATGTGTGTCATGCATGCAAGCCATGAAGAATAATTTTCTTGACACGTGTAGCGAAGAAGATTATAAGCTACATCTAGTATGTTATTCGCTCTAGGCCACAAGAGCTAAAGCAACACTTCATCTTGTGGTCAGGCAATCAAGAGAGAAAGGAGAAACATATGCCAGCCAAGAAAGCTGCGAAGAAAGCACCTGCAAAGAAGGCCGCGAAAAAGGCTACCAAGAAGAAATAACTGATCACGCCGCGGGCCCGCCATTGCGGGCCGCGGCGGTCAATTTTTTTTGGGCTAATAATCGAAGGGGTGGGCGACCACCCCTTTTGTTTTTGTCACGCGCTGAAACGACGACGACGCAGAGCAGCGAGATCGCCAGCGAGTGAGCTGGCCTCTGGCGCGGTCGCTTTACCCGCACTCTTCTTTGCCTTCTGCTGGGCCTTCTGCTGGGCCTTCTGTGCTGGCTTGGCTGTGGCCTTCGCCACTACTTTGCTAGCAGATTGTTTGGCTGATCCCTTCACCGCTTTCGTCGCCACCTTCTTCATCGCCTTCTTCTCCGTCTTCAGGCCTGCCGCCTTAGCAGCTTTCTTCTTCATCTCAATCTCTCCTTGTTGTGAAACTTGTTCGTGCGGGCACATTCTAACTCAAAGTCGAGTGCGCGCAAGGTCGCTGCGGCGCACAGACCGTGCAACCGGTATGCGAACTGCGCCTGGGATCTGAAAACTCATCGATGCGGATGCTGTCGAAGTGAGATCTCAAAATCGATGTCCCTGTCCGAGGAGCGCTCGATTGCTGTCTGGCGGAAAAACGAAAGGGCCACCGCTAGTGCGGTAGCCCCTTCGATCGATCCATACACCCGCCGCGATTCGAACGCGGGACCTTCAGCTCCGGAGGCTGACGCTCTATCCAGCTGAGCTACGGGTGCAAACGCGCCTCACCATACACCACCCGCTCTGACGCGGTCAACCAAGCTCTCCAATTCCAATGGGCTCTCCAATGCATCGTGCGCGGCACTTCAAAGAGAAGCGCCCGCGAGCCGCCAAATCAGGCAGACTGTCTGCCGGCGATCATTCGATAGATGAGGAGGAGCAGCAGCGCGCCGAGAATCGACATGATGATTCCGGCGTTGTAATTGGTGCCGAAAAGCATTCTGCCAATAAAAGTGCCGACAAACGAGCCAGCAATTCCTATCAGGATCGTGATGATAATTCCGCCTGGGTCCTTGCCCGGCATAATCAGTTTGGCAAGCGCACCAACCACCAACCCAATAATGATCATCCACAATATGCTCATGATCGTTTTCTCTCCTTTTGTTTGAGAACGTGGTTAGATTTCCGCCCCGTGGCACTTCTTGTACTTCTTGCCGGAACCGCAGGGGCATTGGTCGTTACGGCCAACCTTCGGTGAATCACTGACTATCGTTCGCGGTTTTCCCTCGTCCTCTCCAGCCGCCGCTGCCGTGGCATTTGCCTTGGAGAACGTCAACTGACCGCGGCGCGGCCGGCGCTGCAGCCGCTGCTCAGGCGGTTCTTCAACCGAGACCTGCAAAAGAAACAGGGAGCGAACCGTCTCGACATCAATCCGATTGAGCATCGCCTCGAACATCGCGAAGGATTCCTTCTTATATTCGACCAGCGGGTCCTTCTGCCCATACCCGCGAAGGCCGATGCCATCCTTCAGATGATCGAGCGCCAGCAGGTGGTCCTTCCATTGCGCATCAACGATATTCAGCATGATGATGCGCTCGTAATAGCGCATCGCCTCGGGGCCGATCATCGTTTCCTTGGCTTTATATTCCTGCTCGAGCCTCGACCATATCTGCTCTCTGATCTCAGGCCGTTCCAGCGCGTCGAACTGGACGCCCTCAACGGCTGGGTCAAAGCCAAACTGGTAGAGCAACTGCACCTTGAATCCGTCAAAGTCCCATTGATCGGGCGAGACCTCGGTTGCCAACAACTGATCCATGATGCCGTCAAGCAATGACTCTGCCGTCTCCTGCAGCTCTTCGCGATGATCGGGCTGTTCAAGCAGCTGCCGGCGCAGACTATAAATCGTCGCGCGCTGCTTGTTCATGACGTCGTCGTACTCGATGAGATGCTTGCGGATGGTGAAGTTGTGCGATTCGACGTTCTTTTGGGCGGACTCGATCCGCTTGCTGACCATCTTTGATTCGATGGCGACTCCCTCTTCCATTCCCAGTCTTTGCATGATCGCCTTGACGCGATCACCCGCAAAG
The DNA here is from genome assembly GCA_040007555.1 of Acidobacteriota bacterium. GTDB lineage: Bacteria > Acidobacteriota > Blastocatellia > RBC074 > RBC074 > JANNRD01. The sequence goes on from JBDTUW010000404.1 coordinate 2,296, forward strand.
ATGCGCATGAGGTCATCTTCCAGGGAGAGATAGAACCGCGATGAGCCGGGATCGCCCTGCCTGCCGGCGCGGCCCCGAAGCTGATTGTCGATTCGCCGCGACTCGTGCCGTTCCGTCCCGAGAATATGCAGACCGCCAAGTCCGACCACTTCGTCGTGTTCAGCCTGCGTCGAAGGCGTGACGATCCGCACACTCTCCGCAAACTGCTCCTCGGTTGCCTCTTCGGGATCGATCTCCTGCCGCTTGAGTTGCTCGCGCGCGAGGAACTCAGGGTTGCCGCCAAGGAGAATGTCGGTTCCGCGGCCGGCCATGTTCGTTGCGATCGTCACTCCACCCGTGCGTCCGGCCTGCGCGACGATCTCAGCCTCGCGCCCCGCGTTTTCGGGCTTTGCGTTAAGTACGTTGTGCTTGACGCCCAGACGCTTGAGCCGCTGCGCGATCAGTTCTGAGTTCTCCACGGAAACCGTGCCGACCAGCACCGGCTGTCCCTTCTCGTGGAGCGTCCTGATTTCTTCCGCGACCGCATCCCACTTCTCTCCGATGGTCCGGTAAATCATATCGGGATGGTCAGTCCGAACCATCGGTCTGTGTGTCGGAATCGAGGCCACCTCAAGATCATAGATTTTGGCGAATTCCACCGACTCCGTTTCCGCAGTGCCGGTCATTCCGGCGAGCTTCCGGTACATGCGGAAGTAATTCTGGAGCGTGATCGTCGCCAGCGTCTGCGTCTCGCGCTCGATCTTCACTCCTTCCTTCGCCTCGACCGCCTGATGAAGTCCATCCGACCAGCGACGACCGGTCATGATGCGGCCGGTAAACTCGTCGACGATGACTACCTCACCATCGCGGACGATGTACTGCTTGTCGCGTTGATAGAGCGTGTGCGCGACCAGCGCCTGATTGAGGCAATGCAGAATCTCCATATTCGACGGGTCATAGAGATTGCCGTAGCCGAGGATTCTCTCGGCCTTTTCAATGCCCGCCTCGGTCAGCGTTGCGGTGTGCTGCTTCTCATCCACCTGGTATTCCAGCTCCCGAGTGAGCTTGGGGATGACCGTATCAGCCTCGTAGTATTTGGTCGTCGAGTCATCCGAGGCGCCCGAGATGATCAGTGGAGTTCGCGCTTCGTCGATGAGAATCGAATCTACTTCGTCGACGATGGCGAAGTAGGGGCTCCGCTGCACACACGTCGCGAGATCGAACTTCATGTTGTCGCGCAGATAATCAAAGCCGAACTCGTTATTCGTACCGTAGGTGATATCAGCGCGGTAAGCCTCCTGCCGCGCGAAGTCATCCATATCATTCTGAATGCAGCCGACGGCCATTCCCAGGAATGTGTAGATCTTGCCCATCCAGTCCGCATCGCGGTGAGCAAGATAGTCGTTAACGGTGACGACGTGGACTCCCTTGCCGAGCAGGGCATTGAGATAGACGGGCAAAGTGGCAACCAGCGTCTTACCTTCGCCGGTGCGCATCTCGGCGATCATCCCCCGGTGGAGAACCATGCCTCCGATCAGCTGCACATCGAAGTGACGCATCCCGGTCGCCCGGAGGGAGGCCTCGCGGACGCAGGCGAACGCCTCAGGCAGCAACTCATCCAGGGCTTCCTGCTGAAGAACCTTTCTCGCAACAGGCTCGAGCTCTTCTGAGCCCTCGAGTTTGGTCGCAAGTCGTTCGCGAAACTCGACGGTCCTGGCGCGGAGCTCCTCGTCCGAGAGTCGTTGGATGTCCGGCTCGAAGGCGTTGATCTGCCCGACAATCGGCCATAGCTTCTTTAATAGTCGTTCATTAGCTGAACCGAATACTTTGGTGAGTGCTCTCTCGACGGCGTTCATGAATACTTCCTTAGTTACCAATAAAATCGCGCCAACACGAAATTGTAGATGACCCCCGAGGGGCCGTCAACCGGGCAGGTTTTACGAGAGGGCACATATCGGGACGCGCAGCGGAAGATCGCGGGCGGATTGACCAGGAAACTGAGGTAAACGACAGACCGGACAACAAGGACAGCAGGGACGACAGTGACAGCCGGGACAGCAGGGACAGCAAGGACAAGAAAAAAGTGCGGTCCTGGCGTGTCGCCCTTTCAGTTGTTGCAGTCCCCGCAGTCTGTGCCGGTCCCTTGCTGTCGCTTGCGATGCCCGCCATCCTCGCAGTCGCGCTATAATCTTCGGGACTTATGAATTCATCTTCTTCCTCAGGTGCTGCACGATTCGACCTCGCCGCGGGAGTGACGCGCCATCGGCTCGACAATGGGCTGACGGTCCTCCTGCGAGAGATTCATGACAAGCCGATCGTCTCTTCGATCATCTGGTATCGGGTTGGTTCCCGCAACGAAGAACCAGGGCAGACAGGCAAGTCACACTTCCTCGAACATCTGCTCTTCAAAGGCACGTCCCGCTACGCCAAAGGGGAAATCGACCAGATAACGCTCAACGAAGGCGGGTCGAACAACGCCTTCACTGACACCGATTTCACAGCCTACTATTTCAACTTTGCCTCTGACCGATGGCAAGCGGCGCTCGAGATCGAGGCCAGCCGCATGATCGACAACCGCTTCGACGTTCATGAGTTCGATGCCGAAAA
>JBDTUW010000405.1:0-4851 GCA_040007555.1 Acidobacteriota bacterium
AGTCGAATGCGTCGACGACGTCGATTCGACCCACTACAATCGCCTGGTTGATCGCGCGAAAACCACGACGCTCGATTGGAAGAGCTCCGAGCAGATGCTGCGCAGGGACGAGCAATATCGCTGGGGCATCATCGTCGACCACAACGCCAATACACCGGTGCCTGGCGGCGGTTCGTGCATCTTTATTCATATCTGGGCCGGTCCGTCGAATGGGACATCCGGTTGCACCGCCATGGCTCACGGTCAGATCGAAGAGCTGCTCGGGTGGCTCATACCGGGTGCGGGTCCGGTGCTGGTGCAACTCCCTCAACCCGAGTTCTCAAGGCTGCAATCGCTTTGGGGACTTCCCGCGAGCGAACAGAAATGACAGTGCGATGGGGGCTCATCGGTTGTGGCGACATCTCTCGGAAGCGTGTGGCGCCGGCCCTCGCCAAAGGCAGCCATTGCGAGCTTATCGCCGTCAGTCGCGCGACAGCGGCTCTGGCAGCTGACTTTGCACGTGAGTTCGGCGCTCGACGCTGGTATGCCGACTGGCGCGAGATGCTTCAAGACGATGAGATCGATGCCGTCTATATCGCAACACCCGTCCACCTTCACGCCGAACAGACAGTGGCCGCTGCGAATACCGGAAAGCATGTGCTCTGCGAAAAGCCGATGGCGCTAACGGTCAGCGAGTGCGACGGGATGATCAACTCCTGCGAACGCAACCAAGTTTCACTTGGCATCGCTTACTACCGGCATTTCTATCCGTCGATCAATCGCATCAAAGAGATCATCGGGTCAGGCGAAATCGGCAGCCCAATCCTTGCCGAACTGCACGCCTTCGAGAGGTTTGATCCGGCCCCCGGCGCCGACCGCTACTGGTTGATGGAGCCGGAGAAGGCGGGAGGCGGGCCGATGATGGATTTTGGGTGCCATCGCATCGAGATACTGATCAATGTCTTCGGCGAGGTTCAGGCGACGACGGGTGCAATGAGCAATGCCCTGTACAAGCGGGCAGTTGAAGATACTGCTGTCGCTATACTTGGCTTTGCGGGAGGAACTCAGGCAATCGTCTCGGTCTCTCATGCAGTATTCGCACCGAGAGATACCCTCGATATTCACGGCAGCCTGGGCTCGATTCATGTTCCGATACTCAATGCGGGAATTCTTCATATCCGGAGCGCGGCGGGTGAGCGAACTGAGGAGCTTCGACCCAATGCGAATCTTCATTTGCCCCTGATCGAGGATTTTGCTGAGGCCGTGCTGGAGGGACGTCTGCCCGGAGTCGGCGGCGATACGGGACGCGCGGTGGCCGATGCGATTGCCAACATCTATCGGCGCCCATGAATCAGTGAATTACTTTCATGCCGCTTGTCATTGGACATGCATTGCTCGGCGCGAGTGTGGTCGCCGCCTTTGGCAATCGCGCTCCGGGCCGCGATCCTGACTGGCGACGACAGCTTCTGATCGGCGGTGTGATGGGTGTATTCCCCGATCTCGACCTTTTCATGACTTGGATTCTTGGTCTGGGGATCAAGTGGCATGGTGGATTCACACATTCAATCACCGCGGCTCTCGCGATGGGGTTTCTTGCGGCAATCGGCACAGGGAAAGTGCATCGAACACTCGTCTTCGGCGGCGCGATGTTTTCACATGGATTGCTCGATGCGATGACAAAGAAGACCTACGGCGGGACACAGTTGTTCTGGCCGTTCTACAGTGGCCGCCTCAAGCTGGGTCTCTTCGACTACTTCGCTTTCTATCCCGATTCGAAGCTCGACCCAATCTGGAAGCTTGTCGCTCGCGCGCTACAAATCAGCCTCTACGAGTTGCTGATCTTTGGCAGTGGGTTTCTGCTGATCCTCTTCCTGCGAGGAAGGATCTATGGGTCGAACGGCACAACCACCTCGCCGACAGCCGAGATTGCAAATGGGCTGGCAAATGGGCTACCAAATGCGTCGACGGATGGGATGGATGGAAAGGAGATGTGAGCTTGGAGCTAAGATTGAATGAGTATGAAGTGAGGGTGATAGGCGCGCTGATCGAAAAACAGATCACCACTCCCGACTACTATCCGATGACTCTCAATGCCCTGGTCAATGCGTGCAACCAGAAGAACAATCGTCATCCGGTCGTGAGCTATGACGAAGAGACGGTCTCGCGAGCCCTTGGATCGCTGCGCGAGAAGAAGCTCGCGTTTATCTTTCATGGCGCGGAGGCTCGAGTTGCAAAATTCGGGCATGTTTTTCCCAAGGCGTATGATCTGTCGCAGGAGGATGTCGCGATCCTGTGCGTATTGATGCTCCGCGGGCCACAAACGCTCGGCGAGTTGCGTAGTCGTGCGCAGAGCCTCTATAACTTTGAGTCCCTCGCCGAAGTGGAATCGACGGTCGAGGCGCTGCTGGCAAGAGATGACGTCTTGATGGTCGCAAGACTTCCACGATTGTCGGGGATGAAAGAGCCTCGCTACGCACACTTGCTATCGGGCGAGGTAGAGTTTGAGGCGAGCGAGCCAGTGGCTCGAACGAGCTCATCGGGCTTCTCCGCTCGTGCCGATACCGACAGGGTTGCCGCCCTTGAGGAAACGGTATCTCGTTTAAGACGCGACATCGACGAGTTGAAAGAAGAGCTCGCTCAGTTCCGCCGGCAGTTTGAGTAACAATGGACCGCAGATCAATTGCGACTCGCGGTCGACGCCATCTTGGCCGCGATACCTTGCGAAAGGAATACCTCACACAGCGGAGCAGCAAACCGGATCGCCTTCGGTGGATCGTTGGGGTTGTTAGGATTTTCCGCCGAGTTGTCGAGGTAGGCGACAACTTCGATTCGCGTCCCCTCAGGCAGCGTCACCGGTTTCTTGAAAGAGTAGCTCGGTGACCAGTCGTAGCGACGATCCCTCACCCAAATCAGAACCTCTCGGGTTCCGTCCGGTCTGTAGGCTGTAACTTCTATCGACTTTGCGAATGGGAATGGAATCGGCCGCAGGCCAATTGCCTCGGAAGGAACTCCCAGTATCTGAGAGGATGTGACGCGAAGCGGTTGGGTCGCTGGCGCAAGGTTTGTGGGCGCCGTCATGAGTATGCTGGTGACCTGTCGATCAGGTGGTTCCAGTGAGAAGAAAAGTCCGATTGAGCTCAAATCCACCGCTGGTTCTGCGTTCGCGTGATACCTGATTCTAACAACGATATTCGATCCGCGCGGAATTAGTCGGCCGACACCAGCAGGCAATCGCGCAACATTTTGACCTGGAACCCAACTTCCGAGTATCTCCTCCTTTGATGAGACAGGTGGGCAGGATCGGGCAGCCTTTCGTGAGTTCCTGACCGAGCCCGCATCTGCAAGGCTGATGGTGGCCGAATGAACCACGCTTTCGTTTCCCGCCTTGAACTCGAGGCCGCTGATCCAGCGGTCCTCCTTGAGATTGGTATTGAGGAGAAAGCAAGTTGTCATCGAGTCTTGATTGGCAGCCAGTCTCGTCTCCTTCGAAGGTCTTAGGATCAGATCAGGCTGACCCAGCACCCAATCGCCCTGGTTGGTCTGCGCCGGGGGAAGGTCCTTTGCGTCGCCCTTCGGCGCCCCGCCTTCGACCCACGAAACGAGCAGATCGATCTCCCTCTGAGACAGCCCGTAATTCCGGACAAAACTACCAAAGCCCCTGACGGCCTGATAGGGCGGCATCCTTTTCTCAAGCACCTCCTCCTTGATCGCCTTTGCCCACGGGCGAGCTTCTTCATACGTGGTCAGGGAGATGTCTCCCCTCATCTTTCCCGGCGAGTGACAAGCGAGGCAGTTCTTTTCGAGAATTCGAATGATCTCTTTGTTGAAGCGCACATTGGTCGTGATGGGTTCGTGAGTGGACCCGGTCAAGGGGAGAAGGAAAAGGACAACGAAGGCCGATGAAACCGCCAGCAAAGCGGGGCGCCTCAATCTGATACCTGGAATCGCCATTCTTGCTGCCATTTGAGAGTCAGTGCTCGCCCGCCGATTCTGCAATCGCTAGTGATCAAGCCTCGCCCAAGGAACATAAGGCGGTGCCGACGCGACACCGCCTTATACGCTGCCTGCCAGTCGTGCAGTCTATTTCATCGCAGTGGTCGGTTTTGTTCCCTTGCCGTCGACGGTGTAGTCGATCCAACCGATCATCATCTCGTCATAGGTTGGATCACCCCAGCGAACAGCTTTGGTTGGATCGGGATTGAAAGGGTTCTTTGCTGAGTTATCAAAGTACCCAGTCACCAGGATCTTCGATCCCCTGGGAATCGCTGTCGGGGTCTTGAGATAGTAGACCTCTTGCCACGAAAAGCTGTAGTTGGGCACGTTCAGCAATAGCTTCTCGGTTCCATCTGGAAGGAATGCCTTGATCTGCATCGCCTTGCCGCGAAGATGCATATGCGGCATAAGCGTGACAATGTGGATATCGTCCGTAATCGGCCAGCAGGCGGACACCTTGTGGTTGCCTGCGCCCGGCGGAATCATGAAGTAACCGTTGGCGACTGGCCGTGTACTCAGTTCCTTTTCAATAGGACCTTTGGCGAATAGCAGACCCAGACTTGAAAGGTCCTTCTGAACGGATCCGGCCACTTTCGAATAGTGCAATTGAAAGACGATCTTTGATCCGGCGGGTATTCGCTTGACGGTCCCGGCTGGCCAAATCGCCTGGTTCATGCCTGGCGCGTAACCGGCGAGGAGCGCCCCGCCTTCATCGACGCCGCCACCATCGCGGCGACTCCCGCCCCCGCCACTGGAAAGCGAACAGCCATCATCCGTAAACGTTACAAAAAAGTTGTACACACCGGGCGGTACACTGGTGATATTCCAGGTGAAAGTGGCGGAAGGAGCGAGGCCGTTATTGCCAGTAATGTTGAATGT
>JBDTUW010000406.1:0-4842 GCA_040007555.1 Acidobacteriota bacterium
CGCAAAAGCTGGTCGATCGATAACGCAGCGGCGCGATAACGCAGACGCAAAAATGCGAAAGGCGCGGAGAGATGGAGCCCTCTCTGCGGCTTTGAGTCGCTGCGCCCTCTGAGTCGCTGCGCCTCTGTGTTAACCTTCCCCATCCCGAACATGCATAACATCTTCATTCAATATGTTTACCTCATATTGATCATTCTGGCGCTGGTGATGATCGCTAATAGGCTTCGCCTGGCCTATCCAATCGTGCTGGTACTGGGTGGATTGGCACTTAGCCTTACTGGCAAGTTCTCGAATATCACAATCGAGCCCGATCTCGTCTTCTTCATTTTCCTTCCTCCCCTCCTCTACGAAGCGGCGTGGCAAGTCTCGTGGAAAGAATTCTGGAAATGGCGACGTGTGATCACTACTTTTGCCTTCCCAATCGTCATCATCACGTCCTGTGTCATCGCGTTTGTCTCGAATGCACTCATTCCCGGTTTCACATTAGCGTTGGGCTTTCTTCTGGGAGGCATCATTTCGCCGCCCGACGCTATTTCCGCAACCACCATCATGCGTCGGGTGAATGTGCCGAAATCCCTCCTCAGCATTGCCGAAGGTGAAAGCCTGCTCAACGACGCCTCGTCGCTCATCGTGTTTCGCTTCGCCGTGGCAGCGGTCATCACGGGGCAGTTTCATTTGCAGCAGGCGACTGCCAGCTTCTTGCTGGTGATCTTTATGGGGATCTTTCTTGGTCTCCTCGTCGGGGTCGTTTTCTACGCGATCCATCGATGGCTGCCAGTCACATCCAGCATAGAGATCGTGCTCACCCTCGTCACCCCCTACTGTATGTATCACTTCGCCGAGTACTTTCATTCTTCGGGGGTTCTGGCAGTCGTCAGCGGCGGGCTTTTTCTATCAAGCAAGCGACAGAGCATGCTCAGCTTTCGGAGCCGGATCGAAGCGGTGAACGTCTGGGCTAGCCTGGTCTTTGTCCTAAACGGGTTGGTCTTTTTCCTGATTGGACTTCAACTGCCATCGATCGCCCGGCAACTCGGCGATACCAGCCTGCGCGCAGCAATCTGGTACGGCCTGGTCATTTCCCTTGTGCTGGTCGTCACACGGCTGGTGTGCACGCTGGGCGCTTCCCTCTTTACCATTGTTATGAGCCGTCTGATTACGGTGGCCGACCCCAATCCGGGGTGGAGAAATCCGGTGATCCTTGGCTGGGCGGGGATGCGTGGCGTCGTCTCCCTGGCGGCAGCGCTTTCCATACCGTTAGTCATTAGCGAGCGGCAGCCTTTCCCATATCGCGATCTGATCCTCTTCATCACCTTCGTCGTGATTCTGGTCACCCTGGTTCTTCAGGGGTTAACACTGCCGTGGCTCATCCGAAAAGTCGAGCCGAAGGACAAACACACCACGATACCGGAACACGAACAGGAGCTGATCATCCACAAGAAGATCGCCAAGGCTTCACTCCGCTTCCTGGAAGATAAATACGGTAAGGCTCGGGGACAAAACGAACACCTGGATAACCTGGTCGCAAAGCTGCGAATCGATCTGAGATCTCTAGACCAGGAACTTGACGAATCAGATGATGAGAGGGAAAACTCATCGAAGAGCTATGAGTCTATGTATCTGGAACTGCTGGAGCGCCAGCGTCTATTGCTTGCCGAAATGAATGGCCTCGCGGAGTTTGATGAAGAATTGATCAGGAAGCATCTCTCATTGATCGACTTTGAAGAACTCAAGATCCGCGAAGAACAATCAGAAGAAGCCGCCACATAAGTAGTGAATCCGGATATTATTCATTTGTCCACATACCAAATGTTTAGGAGTCAGAATGGGTAGAGATCCTGCGGCAGCCGCAAAACTATTTGGGGAATTCGCGCCAAAGCTGGCTGAGTTAACAGACGACGTGCTATTTGGGGAGGTCTGGGAACGCTCAGGCTTGTCCATGCGTGACCGTAGTCTGGTGACAGTGACGGCCCTGATTGCCTTGAATCGCACCGAGCAGTTGCGTTTTCACCTCGAGAAGGCGGTGGACAATGGCCTGACAAAAGATGAATTGATCGAGGTCATCACGCATCTGGCGTTTTATTCCGGCTGGCCTAATTCAATGAACGCTATCCTGCTTGCAAAGGAATTGTTCTCCAAGCGGGAAGCTGTCTGAAGCTCGCGGGGGCACGAGGATCGCCGTCCAGGCGCGGCAAAAGTAAGAAGGAGACTCGATGAAATCTTTAGTTACGTTTGTATTGCTATGCACATTCGCATTGATGCCGATCAAGGGGGGGACGACTGCACCTGAAGCTGAGTGGCCGCAGTGGCGTGGTCCACTGCGCGATGGTAAGTCGAGTGAAACCGGGTTGCTTAAGCAATGGGCTGCCAATGGCCCGGCGGTGACCTGGTCAATCGCCAATCTCGGTGAGGGCTACGGCTCCCCAGCTGTCAAAGCGGATCGCATTTACGTGCAAGGGACGAGCGGGGGTGCGAAAGAGAGTGCCGTTTTCTGTTTGAACCGCGCCGATGGCAAGACGCTCTGGTCGGTCTCCCTGGGGCCAAAGGGGAATGACGATAAGGGCAGCGGGCCACGCGGCACGCCGACGGTGGATGAAGACAGAGTTTATGTCCTCACCGAGAACGGCGATCTTGCTTGTTTGCGCGATAGAGACGGTTCTCGCGTCTGGAGCAAGAACATCCTGAAGGATTATGGCGGGAGCAATCCTCGCTGGCTCATCAGCGAATCGCCGCTGGTAGATGGCAATCGTTTGATTGTTTCGCCGGGCGGCAGCGGCGCGGGCATCGTCGCCCTGGACAAAATGACCGGTAAAGAGATCTGGCGTTCGCGCAACTTAAGCGACCCGGCCGGTCATGCTTCGTCGATCGCAGCCGACGTGGGCGGCGTACGTAGCTACATGAACTTCACAGCGAACGCAGCGGTAGGCGTGCGCGCGAACGATGGCAAGCTGATGTGGAGCTACAAAAAGGCCGCCAATCAGGTCGCCAATTGCACAACACCGGTCTTTGCCGACAACAAGGTCTTCTTTTCTTCGGCCTATGACACGGGTGGGGCCCTGCTCAACCTGACGGCGCAGAACGGCGAAGTCAAAGCACAAGAGGCCTACTTCACTCGTGACATGATGAACCATCACGGCGGGATGGTTCTGGTGGATGGGTATCTCTATGGCTTCTCCAATGCGATCCTGACTTGTCTGGAGTTCAGCACTGGCAAGGTGATGTGGAAAGATCGCAGTGTGGGCAAGGGGTCAATCACATACGCGGACGGGATGTTGTATCTGCAGGGCGAGAAGCAATTGGTCGGGATGGCCGAAGCCAATCCAAAGGCATATGTCGAGAAAGGTCGCTTCCCGATTAGCGATCGCGGGTGGGACAGCTGGGCGCACCCGGTCGTGGTGGGCGGTAAGCTCTATATCCGTAATCAGAACGAGCTGACTTGCTATGACATAAAAGGAAAATGACGGGGAACCTATGACAAGGGCAAGGATCAATCGGGATGTTTAACCTCTCCGACTGCTCTTTCATCAGCGGTCTCTGCGTTTAAGATTGTCAAAGGCAGAGACGCCGAGAGGCGGAGTCGCAGAGTAGTGCGGAGCAAGCATAATGAGTACGGCCGAAGCCGCAGAGACGCGCGCCGGAGATGCGGCATTCATGGGTCATCCGAAGGGCCTTTTCTACCTCGCCTTCACTGAAGCCTGGGAACGATTCTCCTATTATGGAATGACAGCGCTGCTCGCCCTGTACATGGTGAACCAGTTGCTGCTCACTGGACATGTCGAGCAGATCGCCGGATTTGTAGCGTTCCGTGCCGGCGTGGAATCGCTTTTCGGCCCGCTGTCAACGCAGGCACTCGCATCTCAGATTTTCGGTCTCTACTCTGGTTTCGTTTACTTCACGCCACTGCTCGGCGGGATCATTGCCGACCGTTGGATCGGACAGCGCAATGGCGTGGTGATCGGTGCCCTGTCGATGAGTGCAGGTCACATTGCCATGACTTTTGACAAGTCATTCCTCCTGGCGCTGCTGCTGCTCGTCATCGGTTCAGGTTTTCTGAAGGGCAATATCTCGGCACAGGTTGGGGCCCTTTATCCCCGGGAGGACGAGGCGCGGCGGACCCGCGGGTTCATCGTCTTCAGCACTGCAATTAATATCGGAGCGGTCGCCGGACCGCTGGTTTGCGGTCTGCTTGCGCAAGTATATGGCTGGCATTATGGCTTTGGTGTGGCTGCCATCTTCATGCTGCTTGGCCTTGCAACTTATCTCTACGGCTACCGTTACCTGCCTGCGCGAGTGGAGCGGCGCAAATTTGAGGGCACTCGACTCACGGCCGCCGAGCGACGCATTGTCTACGCGCTCATCGCCGTGATCATGCTAACGATCTTCCATTCAACGGCCTACTATCAAATCTTCAACGTTAATCCGATCTGGATTCAACAGCATGTAGCGCTCGGCGTTGGCGGCTTCCAGATCCCGGTCCCCTGGTACCAATCGATCAGTTCGGCTTTCAGCATCGTGGGCGTACCGCTGGTGCTCTGGATTTGGCGTCGGCAGTCATTGCGAAGTCGCGAGCCAGACGAACTTACCAAAATCGGTATGGGAGCCTGGATGGCCGCCGCGAGCAACCTGATCCTTGTGGCCGCCATCTTCATTTCGGGCGATGCGAAGATTAGTCCGATCTGGCCACTACTCTATAGCGCTTTGCTCGGGGTCTCCTTCCTCTATTACTGGCCGACGCTTCTCGCACTGGTTTCACGCGCTGCTCCCGCGAGCGTGAATTCAACGATGATGGGGCTGGCGTTCATGAGTCTGTTCATATCGAACGTGGTGATCGGTTGGATCGGAGGC
>JBDTUW010000407.1:0-4831 GCA_040007555.1 Acidobacteriota bacterium
GCGTGAAAAGCGAAGGATTCTCGATCATTACCAATTTCTGCCGACAATGGCACGAATCATCCGTGGTCATCGCTTGGCGGAACGCCTGACGATCAAATTGTTGAATCTCGATCGTCGACCTGACCGTCTGAAGACCTTTCGCGAAGCAGCCCTTGCAAAAGCAGGCGCGCGTTTTCTCGAAAGGTGCGAGCGGTTCCGCGCGGTCGATGGCGAGTCTCTGGTGATGGATGACGACATCCGGCACCTCTTCCGCGGAAATGATTTCAACTACCGTCGGGGTATGATCGGCTGCGCCCTGAGTCATCTCGAGATATGGAAAGAAGCCGCAAAGACCGACGACGCGACCTTTCTGGTATTTGAGGATGATGTGCGCCTCACCGATGACTTTGGCGGTCAACTCGTCGAGGTTTGTGGCGCCCTCGCAGAGGACCATCCAAATTTTGATCTGGTCATTCTCGGCTATCAATTGTGGGAAGGAGCGGAGGCACAGCAGGCCCGGATGGAAGCGATGGCGCACCTCTCCGCGAGATTGAGTCCAATCGCGTAGGAGACCTACCTGGGTGGTTGTTTCGGCTATCTGGTCTCAGCGAAGGGCGCTCGCCGGCTACTCGCGCTCGCTGGACGCGATGGACTCCAGCAGGGGATCGATTGGTTCATCATGCGAATGGGCAGCGAGCTGGAAGTCCTGCAGTGCCTTCCGCACATCGTCGAAGCAGCGCTGGCAATCCCGGGCCGATCCGGTGACTCCGACATCCAACACGACTTCCACTCGATCGTGGAACCCTAGAATGACGCCGCTCGCGTGAGGAAAGGCTTTCCCATGTCTTCGGCGTTATCTGGAATCTCGACAGCCGATGCTGCCGACGCTTTGAGTGTCTTTGACTCGTAAACTGCTTCCTGATAAAAGCGTCTTGTTCGTCTGACCCATTCAAACCCATCCGGAGTTCAAACCATGTCGAAGCGTCTTTTCTCAGTTGTCCTTTGTTCACTTGCCCTTGCCACCACCGCCTGGCTCTCCGCTGAAGTTGCCACCGCAAATGGCGGACCAACGCGGCTTTTGAGATCGCCAACTGTGAGCGCGACTCAGATCGCGTTCGCCTACGCGAACAACATCTGGACGGTCGAGCGAGCCGGAGGTACCGCGCGACGAATCACCAGTTTCCAGGGACAGGCTGCCAATCCTCATTTCTCTCCCGATGGCAAGTGGATCGCCTTTAGCGCTGAGTATGGCGGAAATCTCGATGTCTATGTGACGCCAGCCGAGGGAGGTGAGCCACGAAGACTAACGTGGCATCCTGGAGCCGACACCGTTCAGGGATGGACGCACGATGGACGCGCAGTCATGTTCGCTTCCGCACGCGCGAGCTGGGCACCAAGTGGAGCACCGCGGTTCTGGACTGTGCCAGCCGAAGGTGGAGTTGAGGAGCCGATGGCGTTGCCGCGCGCATACCAGGGCAAGATCTCGCCTGACGGCGCGCGCATTGCCTACCGCATGAACAATTCGTGGGATGAAGAGCGGCGAAATTATCGAGGCGGACAGAATCGTCCGATCTGGATCGTCGACCTCAAGAGCTATGAGCTTGTCTCACCTCCGTGGACCGACTCGAAGGACATTGACCCGGTCTGGGTAGGCGACTCGGTGTACTTCATCTCCGACCGCGATGGTGTGTCAAACGTCTGGGCTTACGAAAACAGAACAAAGAAACTGACGCAGATGACGCGGTTCTCAGACTTCGATGTCAAATCAATGGACGCGGGTGCAGGCGCGGTTGTCTTTGAACAGGCCGGGATGATCCACGAGCTCGATCCAAAGACAGGCAAGACGCGTGTCCTCAGTATCACGGCCACCGGTGATTTCCCGTGGATGATGCCAAGGTGGGAAGACGTCAGTGCCCGCATCTCGAATCTGGCGCTTTCACCTACCGGTAAGCGGGTCGTGGTCGAAGCTCGCGGAGAGATATTCACCATCCCGGCGGAGAAGGGCGATGTTCGCAATCTGAGTCACTCGAGTGGCTCGGCCGAACGTGATCCCGCATGGTCACCCGATGGAAAGTTTGTTTCGTACTTCAGCGACAAATCCGGCGAGTACAAGCTGGTGATCGAAGCTCAGGATGGCCTTACGCCAGCGCGGGAGGTCGCCCTGCAGAATCCGACGCGATACTACACTTCGTCGTGGTCGCCAGATTCGAAGAAGCTGGTCTTCACCGATACCAACCTCCGCGTCTGGGTTCTGGATATCGCGACTGCCCAGGCGAAGATTGTCGGGAGTGACCCATGGATGGTGCCTGAACGAACCCTCAACCCGACCTGGAGCCCGGACTCAAAGTGGGTCGCTTATGCGAGCCGTTTGAAGTCGCTCTATCACGTCATCGTCGTCAGCAATGTTGAGACCGGCGAGACCAAACAGGTAACTGACGGACTGGCGGACGCGGTCTGGCCAGCCTGGGACGCGAGCGGCAAATATCTATGGTTCTTCGCATCGACAGATTTTGGACTCAGTTCCCAGTGGCTTGATATGACCTCCTACGATCGCGAGGAGACCTTTGGCCTCTACTTTGCCGTCCTCAAAAAAGGCGAGCCAAGCCCGCTGCTGCCGGAAAGCGATGAAGATCGAGGCGTCGGAAGCGCGGCACCCGGTGGCGGCCCTCCCAACGGCAGGGCACCCCGCGGCGCGACGCCCGCTGGTCCAGCCGGCGATGCAACCGCGGCGGACCAGACTGACCGAATTGATCAGACCTCACGCCCGGCGCGGGTTCCTGTCAGTGTGCAAATAGATTTTGACGGTATTCAGCAACGCATTCTGGCCGTACCCACCGTGCCCATTCGCCATTACAGCAAGCTCGAGGCCGGAGTCGCCGGAAACGTCTACTTCATCGAAGCCCCACCGCCAGGAAGTGGAGCTGGACGCGCAGGAGGGTTCGGCGGCGGTGTCCTGCATCGATACCGATTGAGCGAACGTCGCCCGGCACCTTTTGTTGCGGGAGTCGCGGACTATGAGGTGAGTGCTGACGGTCACAAGCTGCTCTACCGCACCGGTGGCGCCGGAGGAGCAGGCCGCGGGCGTGGTGCGACGGCGCTCGGCGCAGCTGCCGGCCCAGCTCTCTTCCTGGTTGATGCGGATCGGGTTGCGCCTCAACCTGGCCAGGGACGCCTCAATGTCGCGCTTCAAATGTATCTTGAGCCAAAGGAAGAGTTCAAACAGATATTCAATGAGGGCTGGCGCAACCAGCGTGACTACTTGTACGTTCCGAACATGCATGGATCTGACTGGCCACGAATGAAGGAAATGTACGGTCAGTTGCTTCCGTATGTCATGCATCGCGCGGATCTCAATTATTTGATGGATAACATGGGCGCCGAGATAGCTATCGGTCATTCATATGTTCGCGGCGGCGACATGCCAGACGTGCCGAATTCACCGGGTGGTCTTCTCGGAGCGGATTTCGTCATCGAGGGCGGACGTTACAAAGTCTCAAAAATCTATGATAACGAGAATTGGAATCCCGATCTGCGAGCGCCGCTGTCAGCGCCAGGAGTCGATATTGCGGTCGGCGACTTCGTTCTCGCGATCAACGGAATCGAGCTTAAGGCGCCCGACAATATGCACCGCTTGCTCGATGGCACGGCGAACAGACAGACGGTGTTGACGGTCAACAACCGCCCGGTTACTGATGGTGCAAGGTCCGTCACTGTTGTCCCAACCGCAAATGAGCAGGCACTTCGAACTCGAGCGTGGGTCGAACACAACCGCCGTCTCGTCGAAAAGCTCTCCAATGGTCAATTGGCCTACGTTTACCTGCCAAATACCGGTCAGCCGGGCTATACCAGTTTCAACCGCTACTACTTTGCGCAGCAGGACAAGGTGGGCGCGATCATCGACGAACGTTTCAACGGTGGTGGTTCGGCTGCCGATTACATCATCGATGTGCTTCAGCGCGACTTCGACGGCTATTTCAATAATGTGGCGGGTGACCGCTATCCCTTCACCAGCCCGTCAGCGGGCATCTGGGGACCGAAGGTCATGATCATCAATGAGATGGCCGGGTCAGGCGGTGATCTCATGCCTTATATGTTCCGATACCGGAAAATCGGTCCGCTGGTCGGGAAGCGGACGTGGGGTGGACTGGTGCACACGGCAGACACACCACCCTTTGTTGATGGCGGATCGATGATCGCGCCGCGCGGCGGCTTCTTCACGCGCGACGGAAAGTGGGCGGTTGAGAACGAGGGCACGGCACCCGACATTGACGTCGAAAACTGGCCAAGTGAAGTCATCGCCGGACGCGACCCTCAACTTGAGCGTGCAGTGCAGGAGGGTCTCCGGTTGCTCAAGGAACGGCCATTGAAAAGAATGAATACCGAACCGCCGCCACCCATCTGGGGGCAAAGAAGGCCCGGTCCAGTAGGTGGTAGAGAGGCCAGACCGGCAGGCCAACCCTAGGTTGATAGTCTCTTTGGAAGTTCGTCGCGGTTCACAAGGCAGGAGGAGTCAAGATGATCAAACCAATCGCGCCCTTGCTGCTGTCGGCAGCGTTCTACTTTGCTCTCGCCGGTCAGCAACAGACAGCCGTCTATTCAGGGGCACAAGCAGCGCGTGGCCAGGCGATCTACGCGGCGAAATGCGCGTCGTGTCACGGAGAGCAACTCGAAGGAAAGACCGCTTCGCCGCTATCAGGGCCGCGATTTGCCGCCAAATGGGGCGATGGGCGGCACAATGTCGACGAGCTCTATTTCATCACACGAACGCAGATGCCCTATGGCGCCGGCGGCACGCTGACTAACCAGCAATACATCGACACAGTAGCCGTCATCCTCAAGGCCAACGGATACG
>JBDTUW010000408.1:0-4826 GCA_040007555.1 Acidobacteriota bacterium
TCTTCGCGTCTTTCGCGTCTCCGCGGCTTCGCGTGAGATCTTACTCGCAAATCCTTACACGTCGGGCTCCCCGCGCCGCTACTGAACGGCCTTTGAGAGGCTTATCAAGTTGGCAAACAGGCGATAGGCTCCCGGCACACCCGCAGGCAACTGACGAAACCACGCATACCCGGTAAATACGTAGTTTCCCTTCCCTACCTTCGCAATCAATTCGCCGCCAGCGAGCTGACGCCCACTTTCATCCGCCGCCGAAAGCAGCGGCGTGTAGCGCGGGTCCCATTCATTGAGAAAATAGAGACCGCGCTCCTGAACCCACCCGTCCCAATCAGCCGTCGTGATCTTGTTTGGATACGTGAAGAGCTTGTGGTCGGGAATGAGCACGGTGACTGGCGCTGTCTCGTCCGTTACCCTTAGACCGCCATCCAGCTTGATGGGGTATGGAGCCACGTTCGTGCGTCCAAATTCCTGCTTGTTGTATTGGACGATCAGCGTTCCACCATTGGCAACATAATCCAGCAGACGCTTGTTATTAGCTATCACATCATCGCGAACTTCGTAGACGCGGATGCCCAGGACGATCGTGTCGTAAATGGACAGGTCTCCTGAGGTCAGTTCGCTTTCGCCAATCATCTTGACGTTGACGCCGAGCTGGGCGAGCGCTTCGGGCACGTCATCGCCGCTGCCCATGATGTATCCCACCTTGAGTCCTGGTGCGACTTTGACGTCAAAAACCTCGGCCTTTGTGCGTGCGGGATGATAGACGAAGTGTGGTTCAATATGTGGATAGGCGATGACGGTGTGACCTGCCCGATATTCTCTTCCTCCGGCCTGGGCCACGGCCTTCAACTCGAATGTCCCAAGTGCGTTTGCCGGCGGCGTCACTCGGAAGGCCAGGGAAGCGCTCTCTCCAGCGCGGCTAAAGGCAAGCGTGCGCGGCTCTCCCTCCACGCGCCAACCCTGAGGCAGTTCGAGTTTGACTGTTGCGCTGGTTGCTCCATTGAAATGGTGCACGATCTCAAGCGAGACGTCTCGAGCACGGTCGGCACTTCCCGATGGAATAACTACGAGCGCTGGCCGAAGGGTAAGCGCGAGCACGGGAGCGATCTTCAGCTCCCGGCGAATCTCTCCAATTGATTTATCCGCGAATCGAAACTCAACTGGTTGCGCAATTGTCACGCTCTCACCAGCCAGGGTCATGGTTACCTGCGCGCTAAGCTGAGGCCGGGCGAATGGCAGCGTTTGCGGCATCTTTTCGTCCCAATCGAACTGATCGCGAGTGCGTTCACGTATCAACCAGTAGGGTTGAGATGGCGCTTCATCCAAGGGAACGCGGACCCGAAATCGTGCCGTTACGTCGGCTCGCTCGCGTGACCGCATTTGTGGACCGGCTGGAGCCGGTTCCGCGTCAACCTGCAGTGACTCGCTGGTCCAGCTCTCCGGGGCCACAATGTGAGTCTGAATGCTTCCTCGCACATCTGGCGCTGTCCCGGCCTTCTGTCCCAGGTAGACATTGACTGCGACGTCAACCGTTCCGCCCGGTGTTGTAATCTCACTGCTGCTGAATGCGTCGACGATCACGCCATGTGCTTTTTGAAGAGCGTCAGCGAAGTCCCTTTCCTTGCGCGCCAATAGATTGTCCACGTTTGCGCGTGAGGCAGGCTCGAGGCCGTGGAGCGACGCCCGTAGCGCCCGAACCTCCTTGAGACCGGCAGCGAGGTGAGGAGCGATCCTCTCCGGATCTTCGATCCTGAAGTCAGCATTGGCTCTCGCGACAGCTTCGGCGATCCTCTTCAGAGCCCCGGTCAGTCGCTCTCCGGATGATCCTGCGAATCTGGCAATGCCAGTTACAGTCGTGTCAATTCCTGTGAAGAGAGACGATTCTCGATCAGGCGCCTCAACCGTGCTCTGCAATCGCGGGTACGAGCGTGGCTGGGAACCACGTGCCTGGATCATGCCAAAGTCCTGCGACCGGTGTTTGCTCCGTCCCTCGGCGGCAAGTTCAGCGTACGACCGTCCAAGTATCGGATCGAACTTCCCGACATCGAAGGATGCGACTGGTCCCTGACCCTGCGATTGTCCAAAAATACGGCTATAGACTTTAAGAACGCTCCACGGCTGCAAACCCTCCCTGATCTGTTCCGGAAATCGCGTCGCGTCAGCCGCCGCCTTGATCGCTTCAGGTGTCAGCATGCCTGCTACCTGGTGCTGTCCGTGTCCGTCACGATTCGTCCCGCTAAAACCGTTGACCACCACCATAGGTCGCATGGTCCGGATGACACGCACCATATCGCCAAGCACTTCTTCGCGGTTCCACTTCTTCAGCGTTTCGTCGGCTGAGCGTGTAAACCCGAAATCGAATGCGCGGGTGAAGTATTGTTCGGCACCATCGAGTTTGCGCGCGGCAAGCAGTTCTTCGGTGCGAAGGATGCCAAGCCCCTCCCAAAGCTCCGGGCCAATCCCGTTTTGTCCGCCCTCCCCTCGATTGAGGGATAGGTAGGCTACGCGGGCGCCTTCCCCGCGCGCCACATACGCAAGCAGTTCCGTGCTTTCATCGTCCGGATGCGCACCAGTGTGCAGCAAGCTCGCGATGGTCTGCAGCCGCCGTAGAGTGAACGCCAGACCGCTAGCGCCACGATCCTCGGCGAGCGGCCGCGTGTCAGCGGAAACGATTGTCAGTTGGGGCGCCACCCCGAGCGCCAGGATGACGAAGAGCAGTATGAGTCGCTTCATAGTATGGTTCTCGGTCGATCTAGAAGGTAACGCGCGGATTCTAACTCATCAGTCCTTCGCGAGCGACACCCCCGGGCCCGGTGCCGATATCATAATCGCGCCCTCAGTCATCGCATTTCTGCCGCGTGGCTCGTAATAGGCACTCTGAAGACGCGAAGTGAACTCCTCGACACCGTCAGCGGTAAGGAGCGCCAGGATGTTTCCGCCAAATCCCCCTCCCATCAGACGTGCGCCAAAAACCCCCGGCATCTCGCGGATGATTTCGTAGAGCGAATCGACCTCCGGTGTCGATACCTGGTAAAGATCGCGCAGACTTGCATGCGACAGATCGAGCATTGCCCCGAGTGCGTTCCAGTCTGAGCGCGACGCATGAGCGGAGAAGGCGCGCAGTAAGCTGATCGCGCGCTCCACTCGAAGAATCTCGTGTCGGTGATGAAGTGCTCGATCACGCACCGCGATGGGCCGTGTGGCACGCTCGCGAACCAGTGCAGGGAACGCCTGGCGGCATTGCTCCATCGCCACCGGATGACCCTGCGCGAAGCCATCGAGCCGAATGCTCTGAGGGAGCTCTTCCACCGAAACGCCGTCGGCAAGGAGTGCGGGAATGATGATCCGCGCCACCGCAGCGCGCTCGTTGTACTCGATCATTACCTCGCTTCCCTTATCCGCTGGGTGCGAAAAGCAAGTCACCCAGCGAACATCACGCGACGGCAGATCAACATAACTCCACGAGGGTTCAGAGTAGTTCAGGTGGACGGCCTTCGCGTCATGCGCCAGACAAATCGTCAGGTGATCCATATCCCCGCCGCGAGTTCCGGTGAACCATTCCGCTCTGGCTGAATCGCGCGCCAGCTCTTCCGGCTCGATCTCGATGTCATTAACTCGACGAATTGCGGCTCCCGCAAGGACCGTCAGGGCCGACGAGGAAGATGCTCCACCGCAGGCTGGAATGTTTGAACCGATCCAAAACTCAAAACCGCGCCGCAGCGACGGGCCGTACTTCCAGACCGCATAAGCGATGGCTCCGCGAACATAGTTCGACCAATGAGGGTCAGGCGGCGGTCGCGAATAAAGATAGTCGCTCCATAAGGCCGATCCCGTTGACCCTGGCAGCCGAAAGACAAATGGTTCAAACTCAGGTCTGTCGGAGGAACCACGCACGTCATCATCCAAGCGTGACTTGAACCTCATGACCATTCGATGCAGGTCACTTCCAAACGTCAGGGAGGCGGTCGGAACGTAAGAGACGTAGTCGACATGCTCGCCAAGAATGTTGATGCGGGCCGGCGCGTCGATCGTTTCCACCTTATCTCTACAGCTCATGGATTGACTGCTACGAAGATTTCGGAGTTGGAATGCCGGCGTGCCGCGAGTGGCGCGGGACCTTGTCCAAGCGCGAAGAGCTTTGGAAAGCCGCCTATGGCTGCCGGTGTCAAGGCAGCCGCGCGGCGCCCACCAACGATGATCACCCCCACCTTGTGATCCTGCTCAACTGGAGGTCCTTCTACTGACAGAAAATCAAAGCCGAGGAGCGCGAAGTCCGGGGGACTTGCTGTCAGCCGCGCCGAATAATTTGCCGCTGCTGCTCGCGGATTGGCAGCATCGCCTCGCATGGGATGGAACGAGACTATTGGCACTCGAAGGACAAGGTGATCTGTCAGAAATCGTTGCGCTGAGCTCGATGCCTGTCGATCTTCGCCAAGGTACTCACCCGCTTGGAAGACGATGACCTGAGTCCAATCGATGTCAGGCATCTGAATCAGCGAATCAAAGAAGGCTACCGGCAGGCTGAATCCATCAAAGATCGCTGAAGCATGGCCGTTTTTTGCCAGCGATCGTCTGATCTCACCCGCGACAGCATTGGCGGCGGCGTGAGCAGCCTCTGACGTAGTCTGAAAGACCGCGATATCAGTGTTTCCCTTGAGCACACTCTTATGATGCCAGAGCAGGAAGAAGTTGTCAGTGGTCAGTTGGAGGGCGAGAGCCCGAGGGCGTTCCAGAGTTCAACCTTCAGGTTGTGTTCAAATGAGAGGTGTTGGAACACAACCTAAAGGTTGATGTGATGAAGCAGGTGACTCCCCCTTGCCGTGAGCGGT
>JBDTUW010000409.1:0-4801 GCA_040007555.1 Acidobacteriota bacterium
AATCGGTGACGCCTGCCATCGGAGAAAGAATCAGCGGCGGCGAAAGCTCCGTGCCGGAAATAGCGAATGATTGAGGATAGTTAAGTTTTGTCCGCATGCCTTATTCCTGCCTCTTGCGAGCTAGAGAATATACCACAAGCCGCAAGGTCTCCGCGCCCCTGCCGCTCTGGGTTTATATCAGGCTTATCGGTAACTTATTGGAGGGAGTCGGTTGACGCCTTCGCCGAAAACCATTAGCGTTGATGATGTGAAAGTCGAGAGCCAAAAAGAGTTGCCCGCATCCCGTCAGATGGCGGACGAGATCGCCGGCACGATCGCCTTTATCAGCGAAGTCATACGTCTCAAGGCCGTTCCGCGCATGGGATGGCTGCTACGCGGCGTTCGCGACGTTGAGTCGGTAGCCGATCACTCCTTTGGTGTGGCCTTTATCGCCATGCTGCTCGCCGATATGGGTCGCAGACGCGGCCTGATGGTCGATACCGAGCGAGTCCTGCGAATGGCGCTCTTTCACGATCTCACCGAAGCCCGCACTGGTGATCTTCCAAATACGGTTAAGCGCTACTTCGCGCCCGGCGCGCTTCACGCCGCAGACAATAAGGCCGCGGAAGAGATGCTCGGTCATCTCGGGCTGGAAGGCGCGGAATACCTGTCGCTATGGAACGAGTATGAGGCGCGGGAGACCATCGAATCGCGCATTGTCAAAACCGCGGACAAGTTGGATCTGCTCTTTCAGGTGCGTGAGTACGAAAAGGGCGGCGCGCAGAATCTGGCGGAGTTCTGGCAGAACTCACAGCCGGATTTGAGCGTACCCCAATTGCCTGAATTTGAGAATTTGATCGCCGAGCTTTTTGGAGCGCTTTCACAAGATCGGGGTGGGGATGGATAGTATCGAGGGCCTGCTCACCCTGCTGCAACAACTTCCGCCGTACGGGATTCTCCTGGCCGTCTTTCTGGTCGCCTATATCGAGAACCTTTTCCCGCCGGCGCCGTGCGATGTCCTGATTGTCTTCGCCGGCACACTTGTCGGAGCGGGTACCGTTGGCTTCGCGTGGACGCTGATTGCTGCGACGCTGGGCGGAACGCTTGGATTCATGACCGCCTATGCGGCAGGTCGCTTTCTTGATGAACATATCAAGGCGGGCAAGTTCTCGCGCTATCTTCCTGTCAGCGCGTTTCAGCAGGTGGAGCGTCTCTTTCAGCGTTATGGTTATGCGGTGATCGTCGTCAACCGTTTTCTTGCGGGCACTCGAGCGGTGGTCTCATTCTTTGCCGGGATGTCGCAGATGAACTTGTTGTTGACGACGGTTCTTTCGGCACTGAGCGCTGGCGTCTGGAACGCATTGCTTCTTTATTTCGGGATGGCCTTCGCCAACAACTGGAAACAGGTGATTGGCTATCTCGCGTTCTACAGCAAGGTCGCGACGGCCATTGTCCTGCTGGCGGTGGGATTGTTCCTGTGGTGGTATTTCCGCAGACGCCGTGCCGCTGCGCGCGCGTCAACCACGACATCATGACCGCACGCTTGGCGCCCAGGTAGCATAAAAATCAATGGAAATTCTTGAGCGTATCAGATCGCGGGCGGCTACCTCGTTGCAGCATGTCGTCCTTCCTGAGGGTGATGACGATCGAGTCATGACCGCCGCGGCGCGGATTACGGAGGCGCGAATCGCCCGTGTGACACTGCTTGGTGTCGAGGAGAAGGTGCGTGCGCGAGCAAGCGCACTTGGCGTCTCGCTTACCAATGTGACGATTGTGGATCATCGCAAGTCGTCGGATCTCGATCGTTTCATTCAGGAGTTCTACGAGATGCGGCGCGCGAAGGGAGTGACGCTCGATGAAGCAAGGCGTCAACTCGAGGACCCGCTATATTTTGCTGATCTGATGGTGCGAGCGGGTCGGGCAGATGGGTCAGTGGCTGGCGCAACGAACACGACGGCTCACACGGTTCGGGCGGCGCTGCTGACGATTGGCGTGGGCGCGGGAATGAGTATTGTTTCGTCATTCTTTCTCATGGCGCTGCGCGACAAAGCGTTTGGTGTGGACGGTGGGATGATTTTTGCGGATTGCGGTGTGGTGGTTAATCCGACGGCTCCGCAACTTGCTGAGATCGCGATTGCGTCCGCGGCAAGCTGCCGGGCATTACTCGATTCCGAGCCGCGTGTGGCGATGCTTTCGTTTTCGACAAAGGGAAGCGCGGCGAGCCCACTGGTCGATAAGGTGGTCGAGGCGACGAGGACTGCACGCGAGCGTGAGCCGCAGCTCGAGATCGATGGCGAGCTGCAATTGGATGCGGCACTCGTTCCGGAGGTGGCTGCGTCAAAGGCAAAGGGTTCGTCCGTAGCAGGGCGCGCAAATGTGCTGATCTTCCCGAACCTCGACGCGGGAAATATCGGGTACAAGCTTGTCGAGCGTTTGGCGGGTGCGACGGCGGTCGGGCCGATCCTGCAGGGTCTTGATCGACCTGCGAACGATCTCTCGCGCGGATGCAAGGCAGAGGATATTGTAGACGCCGTCGCGATCACTGCGGTCCAGTCACAGGCGCGGAAAAGGAATTAGCGCAGAGGTACGGCGAGGGCAGAGGCGCAGAGAGTGACACGATAGTCCGCCTCTGCGTTAAGATCTCTGAAACCCGCGTTCTATTTCTCGTGAAGATATCCGCAGGATGATCGGACGCCCGTGCGGACATGTCGCGGGATTCTCCATTTTCAGAAGCGTCTCAATCATCCAGTTCATTTTCTCAGGCGCGAGCGACATATTGATCTTGACTGCCGCCCGGCAGGCGAGGCTCGCGGCGATCTCAGCTCTCAGCTCATCCATCGACAGTCCGCGCCGGTCGTCTTCGATCGCTTCGAGGAGTTCAAGCAGAAGTGCCTGCCCGGCGCCGGGAGGCAGTATCGCCGGGACAGCCATGATGGCGACCGTTCGACCCGAGAGCCTGCCCAGCTCAAACCCGTTCTCTTCGAGTTCGTGTGACAACTGATCAAATGCCGCGATTTGCGCGGGAGTCAAATCGAGCGTTTCCGGTATGAGCAGGCGCTGCACCTCTACATGCTTTCGTCGCAAATCGTTCCAATGTTGCTCGAAGAGAATTCGTTCGTGAGCAACGTGCTGATCGATCAAGAGCAGACCGGCACGATCGGTGGCGAGAATAAAGCTGTTGTGAAGCTGGCCGATGACACTGATCTCGTCCAGATGAAGCGTCAGATTCTGCGCGGGTTTTAGTTGCGAATTTGCTGAATCAGACGGCCCGCGACCCCCGAGGCATCCGAGCCGAGAAGCCGCCGCCTGAGCGTGTGAGGCCTCTTGTTGAGTGGGCTGGCCCTGATCAGGCGCCTGAAAGCTCAGATTGATGCGCTGCTGGACTGGAGCAGGTGCCGGTAATGAGAGCGGCTCGAGATTAAATGGGCCAGGTTCGAGTCCCGATTCGTGTCCCGGTTCGAGTTGGGAGTTCTGGCGCTCCGGCTCTCGCTGGAAGCGTTGGGGAGTTGAAGGGAACGAGGGTGCGGCAATTACCGGCGCTGGTCGTGCTTCAGGGAACGGCGCGCCCTGGATGGTGCTGGCGCCAAATGGAGTCGCCGCCGCGCGAGTCTTGCTGATTGCAGCGCGAATCGAATCTCGAACCAGGTCGTGGACGATCGCTGATCTGACAAAGCGTATCTCGGTCTTTGCCGGATGAACGTTGACGTCAATATCGTGCGGTGGCAGCTCAACAAATAGCAGGGCTGACGGAAATGTGCCCGACGGGACCATTGCGCGATAGCCTTCGGAGAGCGCCCGGGCAATCAGGCGATCACGCACATAGCGTCGATTGACAAAGAAATACTGGTTATCTCGTGTCGTGCGCACGGCCGATGGCGATGAAACAAATCCGCTGACGCGCATTTCATCGGATTGGCCCGCCACCTCGATCAGATCCCCAATAAACTCATCGCCAAATAGCTGGTAGGCGCGTTCACGAAGATTGGCTGCCGGTGAGACATTGATGCTCTCGCGACCGTTGTTGGTGAGCGTGAAAGACAGCTGATGGTTTGCGAGCGCGTAGTTGGTGACGAGATTGGCAACATGGTAGCTCTCGGTCGCTTCGGACTTGAGAAATTTGCGTCGTGCTGGAACGTTAAAGAAGATATCGCGCACTTCAAATTCGGTGCCGCGGGAGAAGGGAGTATCGCGGACATTGAACAAGCGGCCGCCAACAATATCGATCTCGGTTCCGACGAGGTCTTCAGCGGTTTGTGTTCGAAGTCGCACCTTGGCGACGGAGGCGATGGAAGCGAGGGCTTCACCGCGAAATCCGAGGGTGACTATTGCTTCGAGGTCCTCAGCCGATTTGATCTTGCTGGTGGCGTGGCGTTCGAAAGCGAGGATGGCGTCATCGCGCATCATTCCTTCGCCATCGTCGGAGATGCGGATGAGCCGACGTCCACCGGTTTCGATGGCGACTTCGATTCTAGAGGCACCGGCATCGATTGAGTTTTCGATCAGCTCCTTGACGATTGAGGCGGGGCGCTCGACGACTTCACCGGCAGCTATTTTGTTGGCGAGGTTGTCAGAAAGAACTCGAATCTTCGACATAACGCGGGGATGATACAAGGGATCAGGGGTCAGGGGCCAGGGGGCAGGGCAGCGAGAAAGGGAGATGGTGAGCACGGGAGGCCGCAGGATGTCCAACTTGGAGAGGCCTCGGATGTCGCGTCACTCCGCCTAAAGGCGGTTGGCATCACGAAGCGGTGCACTGGAGCTTGGCCTTTTTCCGCCGCGCTCGATCTTGGAGTGCGCGCGGCTTGCCGCCGCTTTTCTTCGC
>JBDTUW010000410.1:0-4797 GCA_040007555.1 Acidobacteriota bacterium
CCCTGCCCGCCTTCCGAAGCCGCACCCCACGGCGGGCAAAGACAAGCCCCGCCCCTACGGCCCTCCGTGTGCCCTTCCTGTTCCCCAAACCGCGGACACGATTCTGCCAGCACGCGATGTAGGCTTGCCCGCTCAATCCCCGTCTAATAGATATTTGGCCGCCAGTTCGTCGGTGATGAGGACGTTAAACAAGCGCCCTTTGAGCGCCGCTCGCAGTGCCGCCAACTTATACCGGCCTGTCGCCACCACCACTTTCTTTTGGGCTTTCACCATCGCCTGGGCTTCCGCTACGCCGAGCGCCGGAAAAATGTTCCATTCGGGCGTGGTCGTTCCGTCGTCTGCAAAAAACGAATAATTGATGTCGCCGATCGCGCCTTCTTTGAGCAAGGCCGCTTCGGTCAGCTTCAGGTTTTCGAGCATGTATTGATGCGGGCGCCGCGCGAGCCTTTCGTAAGCGGAATCTGTCTTCAGGCAGCCGAGGCTGGTAAAAAGAAAATCGGTGCGCTTCATCTCGGCCAGGACTTGCTGAACGGCTTTGCGGTGACTGAACTGTTCGTATTCCTCTCGGAGTTTCTGGCGCGAAAGAGGCTTGTTCATCGGCAACCCGGTAGCGAAGTGAGCGCGGCCCGGGAGCCTGCCGCTCCGCACCCAGAGCAACGTCACGAGCACCACCGGGTCAATGTAGGTGAGCACAGGGCCGGCATCAATGATCGCGGCCGGAACCAGCTTGTTATCACGTGCTTCTGGCGGCAGCGCCATGACCATCTCATACATTGTGTCGCCACCGCCGAGTGCGACTGTCGCGCCTGCCTCCACCGCTCCTTCAAAGTATTGTGCTGCTGCCTTGCCGATCATGCGCCGCAAGAAGGCCAGATCGTCGGCGTAAGAAACCACGACGGCCTCCTGCAACCAGTCGTACCTGCTTTTGAGTTGCTCGCCCAGGTCGTAGAGCTTTGGCGGACTGAATTCGATCCGCACGTAGCCTTGCTCGCGCGCTTCGGCGAGCAACCGCGCCACCTGCGTCGAGGAGGCGCGAATCTCATGAGAAATCTCAGTCTTCGTCATCTCCCGCTCATAGAACAGATGAGCGACTTTCAAGACCTGCTGCAAACGTTCATCGGCATCCGGTTTTCTGGGCATGTTTGGTTCTCCTTTCTCCTCTGGTCAAGTCGCACGCGTGACGTCTCATAGTTTACCTGTCTCGAACAGCTTTAGTTAAGTGAAAACGCTGCGTGTGTTTTAACATAAAATGGTTGATTTCACATTAACGCATAGCGTAATATCTGCCGGTACTAAGAACGAACTCCGATCGAGCTGAGGTTCAGACGTTATGTTGAAAGTGCCGGTCAGCTTATTGCTGGGCGCGCTCGCCGCCGGTGGGATGATTCTAATCTTCCTGATCCGACTGGTGCTGCGAACGCAACTGCGCGGCGTCGTAACCAGCCCGATGCGAATGGTTGGCTTGAAAGGTAAGGCCGTGACCGAAGTCAAGGCTGAAGGCCGGGTGATGGTGCAGGGCGAATACTGGTGGGCGCACGCGTGGGCGCGGATCGGCGCGGGCGAAAGCGTGCGCGTCGTGGGCATTGACGGAATGATGCTCGAAGTCGAACCGTGTCCGGATAAGTCAATTACTCCCCGCCAGGTTTCCGCTATCGCTCCGCCGGATGCAGAGCTTCAATAATGCCTGATCTGCGCTGGCAGACTCAGGCCAAGGAGATGGTTATGTCGGAAATGTATTTGATCCCATTGTTCGTGCTGCTGTTCCTGTTCGTCTACATCCTCAGCGCCCTCAACATCCTGCGGGAATACGAGCGCGGAGTCGTCTTCCGGCTCGGTCGCCTGCTGCCGGAAGCCAAAGGGCCGGGCGTTGTCTTTGCCTTCTGGCCAGTTGATCGGATTGTGCGTGTCAGCCTGCGTACGGTGACGCTTGACGTTCCGCCACAAGATGTCATCACGCGCGACAACGTGACGGTCTCGGTTAATGCCGTGGTTTACTTCCGCGTGCTTGACCCGCGCCTGTCCATCGTGGAAGTCGAGAACTATCTCTACGCCACCTCGCAGCTCGCACAAACGACGCTGCGTTCAGTGCTGGGCGAAGTCGAGCTGGACGATTTGCTCTCGGCGCGGGAGAAGCTCAACGCGCGTTTGCAGGACATTCTTGACCGGCAGACAGACCGCTGGGGCATCAAAGTTTCGCTGGTCGAGATCAAAGGCGTTGACCTGCCGCAGGAGATGCGCCGCGCGATGGCGCGCCAGGCCGAGGCGGAACGCGAAAAGCGCGCCAAGATCATTCACGCTGAAGGCGAATACCAGGCGGCAGAGAAACTGGTCAAGGCGGCCAACGCGATTGCCACCGAACCGGTGGCAATTCAGTTGCGCTATCTGCAAACGTTGACGGAGATCGGCGTCGAGCAGAACACCACCGTCGTCTTCCCGATCCCGCTTCAGATGATGGAAGGCTTGTCGACCTTGCTTGGCCGACAGAAGGTTGAAACGCCGATCACCCATCCGGCTGAGCCCGTCGCGGTTTTGCGGAATGAGACTCGTTAGCTCCCGAGGTAGCAATTCATCTGGCTTTCGTTTCCTGGATAGAGGGCGGCATGAAGGTCCGTCCGCAGCGCTCGGGAACAAACTCCGCGCGGCAGATGAGAAGTATGCGGTTAAACGGCCTTTCCAGGGAACGATGTCGGCCGGAAGGTGCCACATGATCACGGTCGAGAATCTATCTTTCACTTACCCGAAAGCCACCGAGCGAGCGCTGAGAGGACTGCATTTCCAGATCGCCCGTGGCGAAATCTTCGGCTTTCTCGGGCCAAGCGGGGCGGGCAAATCCACGACGCAGAAGATCCTCATCGGGCTGCTGAAGGATTATCAAGGCCAGGTTTCGGTTTTCGGAAAAGATTTGAAGACCTGGCAGTCTGATTATTACGAGCGCGTCGGCGTCTCGTTCGAACTGCCGAATCATTACCTGAAGTTAACGGCGCTGGAAAATCTCAGGTACTTTGCCGCGCTCTATGGCAACGCTACCCGGGAGCCGATCCGCTTACTTGAGCGCGTCGGGCTAGGCTCGGACGGTGACAAGCTGGTGTCGCAGTTTTCCAAGGGGATGAAAAACCGCCTTAACGTGGCGCGGTCTCTCCTGCACGACCCGGAGCTGCTTTTTCTGGATGAGCCGACGACCGGGCTCGACCCGGTAAATGCTCGACTGATCAAGGAGTTGATCGAGGAGCAACGGAGCGCCGGGAAAACGGTCTTTCTCACCACGCATAACATGAGCGTTGCCGACGAACTGTGCGATCGCGTCGGCTTCATTGTGGACGGCGAGGTCAGGTTGATTGACGCGCCGCGCGAGCTAAAGCTGCGCTACGGGAGTCGCGTCGTGCGGGTCGAATACCAGTCTGCCGGGCAGACGGCAACGCGGGATTTTCCGCTCGAGGCGTTGGGAGATGATGCTGACTTCATCGCCTTACTAAGAGACGGACAGGTGCAGACCCTCCACACGCTGGAGGCGACGCTCGAAGACATATTCATCGAAGCCACGGGCCGGAGGTTGGAATGAAACGGTTACTGGCGACCATCCGCTGCGACGTCACGCTTCAGTCGCGGAATGGCTTCTATTACGCCACGGCGTTAGTGCTGATTTGTTGCGTCGCGGTCCTCAGCCGGATTCCGTCACTCAACCTGAACTGGCTGCTTCCCGCGCTGGTGCTCGGCAACCTTCTCCTCAACACCTTCTATTTCATCAGCGGTCTCATCCTGCTCGAAAAGGGCGAAGGCACGCTGGAGGCACAAGTGGTCACGCCGCTGCGGAGTTGGGAATACCTGGCTTCAAAAGTTGGAACTCTCACCCTGCTCGGCGTGGTTGAGAACACCGTCATTGTGATGTTGCTCGTGGGGCTCAACTTTAACCTGCTGCCACTAGTGGCGAGTCTCATTCTGACAGCGGTGCTCTATTGCCTGGTCGGCATGATTGCGGTCATTAGATACACCTCGATCAACGAATACCTCATGCCGTCCCTGTTGTATACGGGGTTGACAGTCGCGCCACTGTTGCCCTACCTCGCGCAGTGGGATGCGTGGTTCCTCTACCTGCACCCGTTGCGCGGCACGCTGCTGCTGGCGCAGGCGGCGTTCCAGCCTACGCCGTACTGGCAGGTGATTTACGGCGTGCTGTATTCCACGCTCTGGATCGGCTTGCTGGCGCATCTCAGCGTCCGCGCTTTCAAGCGGTTCATCATCGTCGAGACAGGAGGGGTCTGAAATGAACGCCTTGCGGCTGGTCAAATCGCTTGGCTCGATAGACCTCATGAGTGTCCGCCGCGATCCTCTGTTACGCTGGATTGTAGTGATGCCGCTCCTTATCGCCCTGGTCTGGCGTTTCTTCCTGCCCGTCATCATCGGACGGCTGGGAGAGGCTCTGCGCCTCGGCTTCGGCGATTTCTATCAGGCAATTGGCGGCTATGCGCTTTTGCTTATTGCCCCGGCGCTGTGCGGGATGGTGGTCGGCTTTCTGCTGCTTGACGAACGCGATGACCGGACCCTACTCGCTCTGCGCGTCACGCCACTGCCGCTCAGTAATTACCTGGCCTGGCGGTTGTCGCTGCCGATGCTTCTGAGCGTGGTGGTCACGCTGGCAGCTTTCCCGTTGGCAGGGTTATCGCAGCCGGGCGTTCTGGGGCTGCTGGTCTTTGCGGGGCATTTTCTCAATGGGGTCCATTTTGTGTGGTATCGGTCCAAACGACTGGCCGAGGAATGCGGCACGGACCGCCGCGATGACCGGCTGGGTCTGACCCTGGG
>JBDTUW010000411.1:0-4790 GCA_040007555.1 Acidobacteriota bacterium
ACGCTTGCGGATGCTCACCGCGATTCGCTTGCCTCACCGCGAGTGACAACGATGCTGCTCGCCCTCTTCGCCGTGCTGGCACTGATCATCACCGCCGCGGGAATTGCGGGTGTCATGGCTCTCTCAGTCATCCAGCGAACCCAGGAGCTTGGCATCAGAATGGCCCTCGGAGCGACACAGGGGGGCGTTCAGCGCATGGTTCTGGGACAGGGAATGAAGCTAGTACTCGTCGGACTTGGCATCGGCGGTGTCGCCGCTTTCATCATGACGAGACTCATGTCCTCGTTACTTTTCGGGGTTGGCCCGAGCGATCCACTGACATTTCTCGCGGTCTCGCTGCTGCTTTCTGCGTCGGCGGCGATAACCTGCTATCTGCCGGCGCGCAGGGTCACTTCGATCGACCCGATGGTTGCTTTGCGAAGCCAGTAAGACGCGGGCCCTGAATAAACACACTCAAGAGGGAGGCATAGCGTGAACCTTTCACGAAGATCGTTACTCGTCGCTGCTCTGGCGGGAATACTTGCGTTCGGCTGTCTGACGGCGTCTAACCGCGGCGTGACGCCCGCGGTCAGCGCTCAAGCGCAATCTCAAGGGCAGTCCCGGGAGGAAGTGGTCGTTCTCGAAGGGCTGGACCCCGTGTTGCTGACCCAGGGCAAGGAGACGCCGGGAAAGCCACAGATCTCTATCACCCGAGGCTCCGACGTGTATTTCTTCTCGACAGATTAGGCGAAATCACAATTTGCAAAAGAACCCGCTCGATATGAGATTCAGCTTGAGGGATCATGCGCTCGCATGGGCCCGCAGGTGAAAGGTAACCCTGACATATTTACCGTCCGCGGGGGGCGGATATACATCTTCGGGAGCCAGCCATGCCACGACCTCTTTGAGGCCGCGCCCGAGAAATATCTCGAGCCAGCGGCAACCGAAATTTCAGCGAGTGCCGATGCGTTAAAGAGTGGGCGATCGCTTATCGAAAAGGCGACCGTTGCAATGGGAGGCGCCACGCGGATCGATGCGCTGACAACCTACCACGAGACGGCGCTCGTCACTTCCAAGACGGCGCAGGGTGAGCCCCAGTCCAGGATTCAGGCCATGAAGTCCTTTCCCGACCGCCTGCGTCGCGAACAGGTTCGGCCGTTCGGCACAATCATCGAGGTCATCACACCTGCAACGTCCTTTGCTGCTTTTCAGAACCAGACGCAGAACCAGATGAGGGATCTGCCGCTTCCGGCGCGTGCCGATCTTGAGAAACAGCTGAGGCGAAGCCCTCTCGAGGTGCTGAGGGCGCGCAGACAGGGAGACTTCAAGGCCGCTCTCATCGGAAGCGCAAAGGTCGGAGAGGCGAGCATCGATGAGGTCGATGTCTCATTCAGCGGACTGCGGTTTGTGTTGGGAATAGAGGGTGGCAACCGGCCGCATCCTGCGGCTCGGTTATACCGGCCGCCGGCCATCCAGCGGCGAAGTAGGCGCGATGTCCAATGCGTTCTCGGATTTTCGAACCGTAGAGGGTTTGACTCTTCCATTCAGGAGCAGCGGCGCTTTCAACGGCGTTTTCGACTCACAGCTGGGCTATACCATCGAATCCGTCGTCATCAACAGCAAACTGGATCCTTCGCTTTTTTTTTGAAAGATCCGGGAAGTAATGCGCGAAAATAACACCGCGATTCGAGTAACAAGGTTTATCTCTCTCCGGGACTTCTGGCGCTACTGACTCTCATGACGTTGGGCGGTAATTGGCCGTCCTTTCGCGGTCTCAATGGCTCCGGTGTCGCCGATGGATCACAACCACCGGAAGTCTGGGACGGGACGAGTGGGCTCAATATCCTCTGGAAAACTCCGGTGCCCGGTCTTGGCCATTCGAGCCCGGTTGTCTGGGGTGAGCGCATCTTTGTGACGACTGCGGTCAGCAGCTTGGCCAATCCTGATTTCGTACACGGCTTGACCGATACCGCCGCTTCCGCTAATGACACCTCAACGCAGACCTGGCGCGTCTTCTGTCTCGACCGCAGGACCGGCAAAATCATTTGGAACGAACGGCACACGAAGGAGAGCCAGGTGGTGGTCGTCACGTCAAAGGGAGCTACGCGAACTCCACCCCCGCAACGGATGGCAATTTTGTGGTCACCTTCTTTGGCTCGGAGGGTCTTTACTGCTTCGAGATGGCCGGGAAGCTTTTATGGAAGCAGCAACTAGGTCTGCTTGACGGTGGGTGGAGCACAAGTCCGGATCTTCACTTCGGATTTGGCAGTTCACCAATCATCTACAGAAATCTCGCCATCGCCCAGTGCGATGCCCAGAATCAATCCTTCATCGCTGCCTTCGATCTCGCTGATGGAAGGGAGGTATGGAGGATGCCGCGCGGAGAAGACACGTCGTGGAGCACTCCCACCATCGTTGAGGGGAAAGGTGGCGCGGAATTGATCGCGAGCGGAACAAAGTTCTATCGCGGCTATGATCCATTGAACGGTAAGGAGCTATGGAGACTTGCCGACGGTGTCGACGTCAAGATTCCAACGCCGATTGCGGCACACGGCCTGTACTTTCTGGGAGGGGACAATTCGCACGAGAAGCGGACCTTCTATGCGCTTCGAAGCGGCCTCCGAGGCGAGGTGTCCGCTGTTTCAACCGCCCAGATCGCGTGGCAGAGCGCGGTGATCAAGCCCCACATCGTGACACCGATCGTGTATGGCGACTATCTATAATATAAGCTTGTGGCCCGCAACCCGATCGGTGAGGTTCTCATGGCCACGCCCGCCATTGCGGCTCGAATGATCATAGTACGCGGGCTGAATCACGTTTTTGGAATCATGACAGCGGCACCGCAGTAGTATTGATCGAATGGTGCATCAGCGGAGCGCGCACGGAGAATTACCCTGCCTTCGCGCGCCTCCGCTCCAGCACCCCTGAAACCACACTGCCAGTTCACTACTCTTTGGCGCTACGGTTGGAGTAGCGCGCAAGCGTCTCGGGGAAGACTCTGACCGATGGTGGGGCGTTGACCTTGTTTTCCTCTAGAACTGCCCGCGCCGAGACTCCGTCACCGTAGACATCGCGCATATCGTGTTGATCGAGCGTGATGACTACGCCCTTGAGCTCGAGGCCGGCAAACAGACCCTTGCTCCGCGAGTACGAGAGAATCTGTGATTCGAACCGTGCGTCGGTCGAGGCTCCCGCCTGTCGTCCGACCGGTCCGGCGGCAACGGACGCGTCGCCCCCCAACTCGAATTTGCTCTTGAGCAGGCTGTTCAGCCCATCCCTATTCATAAATAACAGGACAAAGTCCGTTGATTGCGCTCCGATCTGAAGGCCGATGCTGCCGCCTCCAAGATTGCCAGAGCCCGGGAGCTCCGGTTCCGCGCAACCATTATCTGCCGCGCCACAACGCTGACTGCAAAAATGCCCCAGGCATGACACGCCCGCAGCCCTAATACGACAACGGCGCGCTATGGTCGTGCCCGACATCAGTATCGCCTCACGCCGACAGGCATTGGATTGCAATCATTCGGTTGAGCGTTCGTCGATGCCGGGACAGGGGCACGTTGAATCTGCAACCAACCCCGTGACAACGCCGAACGCGAGAGCGATCGAATGCGAGGGCTGCTCCTGAAATTTGTTTGAACAGCGCCCTTTCTCAACAACTCCTCAACATTTGTCATTTCTTTCCACACCTCTGCAACACACCTCTGACAACTCCGGTCAGTTAATTCAATAGAGTGGATACCGTCCGCGATCAGACGGCGCGTCGCTTCGTCATTTGCGCAAGCGCCCGCGGGCGACCGCCTGCCGGCCTGTCGCTGTCCGCTGTCGCCGGGGACAGCAACTTTTCAAACACCGAGGAGAATTATGATAGCCAAAACGAAAGCGAGACCAACTCTGTGTCTGTTGGTCGTTCTGACCTTTTGCAGTGTGTTGGTACTCGGTCAAGGGGGTTCCACCGGCTCGCTGGCGGGAATCGTCACAGATTCGTCGGGCGGTGTGATGTCCGGCGCAAGGGTCGTAGTTAAAAGTGCGGAGACGGGGCTGGAGTTCACTGCGACCACATCGGACGGGGGCACATTCGTCGTCCCTTCGCTTGGTACTGGCACCTACTCGGCAACTCTCAATGTCGCCGGGTTCAAACAGTTCGTCATCAAGGATGTCAAAATAGATGTTGGCAAGGTGTCGAGCATCAACATTGTCCTCTCAGTAGGCGAGGCGAGCGAAACTGTCACCGTCGTCGGAGTTGGAGGTGAGCTGCTGCAGACGCAATCAGCCACTGTCGGCCAGACGATTACCGGCCGGCAGATCATCGAGCAGCCGCAGGCTTCGCGAGACGGTCTCGACCTGGTCACCCTGCTACCCGGAGTTCAGACAACCGGTCGGCCGCGTACGTCGACGATCAATGGGTTGCCCAAGGGGGCGATCAACATCACGCTGGATGGCGTCGATGTCCAGGATAACCTCATCAGTTCAAGTGATGGTTTCTTTACCTTTATCCGGCCACGCATCGATGCGATCGAAGAGGTCACAGTGTCGACAGCAACGCCCGGCGCAGATTCTTCGGGCGACGGAGCCGTGCAGATCAAGTTTGTTACCAGACGCGGTACGAATGACTACAATGGTAGTCTGTACTGGTATCACCGCAACCCGGTACTCAACTCCAACTTCTACTTCAACAATCTCGCTCAGTTACCACGGGCGCGAATACTTCTCAATCAGTATGGTGGGCGCGTTGGTGGACCGATCTCGCTCCCGAAGCTTTTCAATGGTAAGGATCGGGCCTTCTTCTTTGTCAATTATGAAGAATATCG